>JAKZXM010000066.1:0-2743 GCA_047514975.1 Rhodospirillales bacterium | reverse complement strand
GGACCACGCGGTGGACGAGGCGGTGGCGAACAATCCGACGCTGCGCGCGGCCGGCGCCAACGTGCGGGCGAGCGGCCAGGATCTGGCGAGTACGCGCAGCGCCTTCCGCCCCCGCCTGTCTTTCGAGCTGGTGGGCACGCGCAACGAGAACGTCGGCGGCGTCAACGGTGGCAACACCGACGTCGCGGCGCAGTTCGTGATCACCTACATACAATCTCTACGGCGGTGGCGGCGATACGGCGCGAAAGCGCCAGGCCGCCGTCCGCATCATGGAGGCGAGATTCCGCGAGTCGGAGACGCGCCGGTTGGTGGAGTTGGCGACGCGGTCGAGCTTCTTTGGCTTGGAAACCAGCCGCGACCGGCTGCCGCAGGTACAGCAGCGGGCCGCCGCCGCCCAACAAGTGGTGGCCGCCTACGTTCAGCAGTTCGCCCTCGGCCAGCGCACGCTCCTCGACCTTCTGGACGTGCAGGTCGAGCTGTTCCAGTCCCAGGTAGACCTGGTAAACGGCGAGATCAACGTGCTGGTCACGGAGTACGACGTGCTCGCCCGCATCGGCAGGCTCTTGGATTCCCTGAACGTCGCGGTGGGGATGGAGCGCCCCGATCTCGACGACGTATACGATCTCTATGCCGAGGAGATGAACGTCATCGAGCGCGAACCCGCCCTGGCCACGGAGTAACGCGTCTCAGGTTAGGGCGCGTGCGCGCCTTCGGCCGGTCGCGAGAACGCCGCCTCCATGTCGCGGCGCAGCTTCACCGCCGCGTCCCCTTCGTCGAGGGCGACATCGGTCCATGTGAGCAACCCACCCTCGGCGATATCTCGTTTCAGCGTCACCGCACTGGCGAGGCCGAGGGGAAGTCCGCCGATCTCGAGCGAGCGCAAGGCTGGCATCTGCCTACCCCAGACCATGAACCCGCCTTCGCCATCCAAGACTTCGCCCGCCTTCAGTGCGCGCTTGGCGGTGGCGACGGTGTCGGCGTGCCAGCCCACCGGACGTCCCGTCGGTTCGCCCCGGCATGCCACGGAGGCGACGGAAATACCGAGTTCCAGGCCGATCATGTGGATTGGACGGTAGAGCGCGGCGTACCTGCCCGAGCGGTCGGGCAACATGGCGTATTCGCGGAAACAGCGGCGCGCGTAATCGGATTCGCCTTCGACGACCACGTAGGTGCCCAGCGCCAGGTGGTGCGGGACCTCGCTAAGGTCGCGCTCGATCGAGGAGACGACCTCGGTGGTGCCGGCGTGCGAGAGCGTGCCGCCCGCCGCCGCGGGCTTGCACACCTCGGCGATCTCGAAGCGCGACGCCGCCGGAAAGCCTAGGCCTTCGGACTGAGGGGCGAGGCCGGTCGCGTTGCATACCGCCGTCATCTCGATGGCCGATTTCGAGCCGTCTACGAAGGAATTGAACATCTTCGGGTTGATGGAGTCGCGATCCTCGATATTCAGGTACCGATCCAATATCTCCCACACGGTATCGGGGTTCGAGGCGTGGTAAGTCGGGTGGTAGCGGGTGCCCTTGCCCGCGCACACCACCTTGAAGCCGCACGCGCGCGCCCAATCGACGTGCTCGCACACGATCGCCGGCTGGTCGCCCCAAGCCAGGCTGTAAATCACGCCCGCGGTCTCGGCGCGGCGCGCCAGAATCGGCCCGGCGACGGCGTCGGCCTCGACGTTCACCATGACGACGTGCTTGCCCTCGGCGATCGCGGCCTGGCAATGCCGGATGCCGACCTTGGCATCGCCGGTTGCCTCGACGACGACGTCGAGCGCGGCCAGACCGATCAGGGCCATGGCATCCTCGATAATCGCGGTGCGGCCCGTGCGCACGGCGTCATCGAGGCCACCGGCCGCGATCTGCGCCGCCGGCCAAGCCGAGCCGAGCGCCGCATCGCGCGCGCGCGCGATGTCGAGGTCGGCGACGCCGACGACATGTAGTCCCGGCGTGAGCCGCGCCTGGGCCAGGAACATGGAGCCGAACTTGCCGGCGCCGATCAGCCCGACGCGAATCGGACTTTCCGCCTCGGCGCGTGCGGCCAGCATCGTGTATAGGTTCATGGCGGCGCCAAAGGTGTCAATTCGGCGGCGGGCCTTAGGCGATCGGCTTGCTACGATCCTGCCGCGGCCGTTCGCCCGCCCGCAACGGCCGGCTTCGCCTTTCCATGCAAGCCCTCCAACCAAGAGATCACCGCATCGCAGGTTGTCACGTCGCAGTACCGGCGCCCGACGTCACGTAGGTTGTTGTGGTGCGAATCTACTTCCCGGTCACCAATGCAGTCTTCCGGCACGATGGTGCGGAACTTGTGCTGGAAGCTGTCGACGATGCTCGCCCGGACGCAGGCGCTGGTGACGCAGCCGGTGATGATGACCGTATCGACACGCTCCTTCACGAAGTAGGAAACGACCGGCGTGTCAAAGAAGATCGACGCGCCCGACTTGCAGACAACGAGGTCGTAGTCTGGATCGTGGATTCGCGAATCGAGTTGCGTGGCGGGGTGACCGTGGATCAAGATCTCACGCATTTTCGAGACCTTCCAGTAGGGCATGTCTCGTTCGCTCTTGTACGCGGTATAGCAGGAAGCGACCGGAACGCCGAAGCCGCGCGCGACGTGCAACCAGCGCGCGGTGTTGAGAACGGCGCGCTCGATCAGAGGCGCCCCGTCCATCAGGAACTCGGGGTCGCGGGTAAAGCCGACCTGGAAGTCCACGACCGCGATCCCTGGCCTCTCCCCGAACCCGATCGGG
>JAKZXM010000065.1:0-6238 GCA_047514975.1 Rhodospirillales bacterium | reverse complement strand
GGTCGAGCGCCCCCCACGTTGCGCTCGACCGGCTCCTCGAAAGCAAAGCCGCAAGGCGCGAGTTCACCGCCAGGATCGCCGACCACGGGCTCGAGATCAGCGCCCTCAACTGCTCGGGCAACCATCTCGCGCCGGGCGAGTACGGAAAGCGCCACGACGCCGTCGTGCGCAAGACCTTTCGCCTTGCAAGCCTCTTGGACGTCGAGCGCGTTGTCATGATGTCGGGCTGCCCCGGCGGTCCGGGCGATTCCAACCCCAATTGGATCACCACCGCCTGGCCGCCCGAGACCGGCAAGGTTCTTGAGTGGCAATGGAACGAAGTGGTGATCCCCTACTGGCGCGACCTCGCGTCCTTCGCCCGCGAGACGGGAATCGGGCGCATCTGCATCGAGCTCCACGGCGGCATGGTGGTCTACAACGTGGACACAATGCTGCACCTCCGCGACGCCGTCGGCGAGACGGTGGGCGCCAACTTCGACCCGAGCCACATGATGTGGATGGGGGGCGAGCCGTTGATCGGGGTCCGCGATCTCGGCCAAGCCATCTTTTACGTGCATGCCAAGGACACGCGGATCAATCCGGCCAAGGCGGGTCCGAACACGACCCTGGAAACCAAGCCCAGCGATCGGGTTCGAGAGCGGTCGTGGAATTACGTCACGCTGGGCTACGGCCACGATGACGCCTGGTGGCGAAGTTTCGTCCTCGAGCTGCGAACGGCCGGCTACGACGATGTGCTCTCGATCGAGCACGAGGACTTCGTGATGGCGCCGATCGAGGGCGTCCGGAAATCGGTGGAGCTCTTGGAACGCGTCATGGTCCGCGAGCCGTCCGCCTATTCCGTCACCGACGTGCGTTGAGCGGCTCGTGCCCGGTTTTCACCGATGCGCGCCTAGACCAGATCGCGGTCGCTCGAAATCGGCTGTGGCGATCCAGCGCGCGCGTGAATCTGGTTTACACTATCGAGATCGAGCGGTTCCCATCAAACGCGAACCGCTCCAGCGGCGCTCGTCCGCCGCCCGCACGACGGTCCTCTCCCTGGGCCGCGTCTCGGTGCGCCGCGGACTTATGGCGGACCAAACAGGAGGACAAGCCGGTGGCGTTGCATCTCGATCATTTCCGGCAGGGCTTCGCGCCCGGTTACACCCAGATCACGCGCTTCGACGAGGCGGACGACAACACGGGTATCGCGCTCGCGGTGCACAAGTTGGCGGACGGCGAGCGGTTCTCGATTAAAGCCGCGACGGAAACCGCGTGGCTGCTGATGGATGGCGAAGTGGTCGTCGAGGCCGGCGGCAGCACCCATACGATGAAGCGAAGTTCGCTCTTCGACGAGAGCGCGAGCTGCATCCACGTCGCGGCCGGCGCGGACGTGAGCTTCGCTTGCCGCGGAGACGTCGAGTTCACGGTTTATGAAACCGCCAACGTGCGCCCGTTCGCACCGCGCGTCTTGACGCCCGAGAACGTCCCGAACGAGCACCGCGGCGCCGGTCAAGTGGGCGGCGCGTGTCTCAGGTTCGTGCGCACGATCTTCGATGACACGAACTCGGATCCGAACACCGAGTTGGTCCTGGGCGAGGTGGTCACCATGCCGGGGCGCTGGTCGAGCTATCCGCCCCACCACCATCCGCAGCCTGAGATCTACCATTATCGATTCACCCGTCCGCAAGGATACGGCCACGCCGAGCTCGGAGATGCGGTGTACAAGGTTCGCCAATTCGACACGATTAAGATCTTCTTTCCGAACGACCACGCCCAGTGCGCCGCGCCCGGCTACGGGATGTACTACTCGTGGGTGATCCGACACTTGTCGGATGACCGCTATTCGATTCCTGAATTCACCGAAGAGCACCGGTGGGTCACCGAGGCGGGCGCATCCATGTGGCGCCCGGCCGAAATCGACGACGATGGGTAAGCGCCGCTTCGTGCGCCATATTTGCTACGCTCCCCGGCGAGGGCAAGTGGTCATCCGGGGAACCTCGGACAAGGCATTGATCCGTCGGGGACGTTGATCGCGGTAGGGCACTGCGCAAGAAGGGGACTCGTTGCCATGGGCCATCAAGGATTCAAGAGCCCGTTGCACAAGATGGTCGCGACAACCGAGACGGATCTTTGGAACGACTCTTGCTCCGTCTCCGAGCTGAGTTACGCGATCGAGAACGGCGCCGTCGGGGCAACGGCGAATCCGGTGATCGTCGGTGAAGTGCTGAGCAAGAATATGGACCTCTGGGAGGACACGATCAGAAGGCTCATCGCCGAAGGTCCGCGCGCAACGGAAGACGAGATCGCGTGGCAACTCACGGAACAGATGTGCGTCAAGGGCGCAGAATTGCTGGTCCCCATCTTCGAGCGGGAAAAAGGGAAAAAGGGCCGGCTCTCAATTCAGACCAATCCTCAGTTCTATCGGAATCCCGACCTGATCGTCGAGCAGGCGGTCCACTTCGACAGCCTGGCCCCCAACATGATCGTCAAGATTCCCGTCACCGAGGCCGGTGTTACGGCCATCGAGGAAGCGTCCTTCCGCGGTGTCAGCATCAACGCCACGGTATGCTTCACCGTTTCCCAAGCGGTGGCCGTGGCCGAAGCCGTGGCAAGGGGGCTTGAGCGCCGACGGAAGGCCGGCGAGGACGTTGCTCGAATGGGTCCCGTTTGCACGATCATGGTGGGGCGCGTGGATGATTGGCTCAAGGAAGTGGCCGAGCGCGAAAACATCGTCACCGATCCGGCGTATCTGGACTGGGCCGGGGTGGCGGTGATGAAGAAGGCGTACCGCCTTTTCAAGGAGCGGGGCTACGTGCCCCGATTGCTCGCCGCGGCGACGCGCCACCACAGGCATTGGTCGGAATTCGTCGGTGCCGACATGGTCGTGACCCTGACCCACAAGTGGCAACAGAGATTCAACGCGTCCGACGTCGAAGTCGTTTCGCGGATCGACGCGCCGGTCGACCCGGCGATCATCGACGGACTGTCTGAGAAGTTCGTCGACTTCCGCAGGGCCTATGAGGAGCAAGGCTTGGCGCCGGGCGAATTCGACGGATTCGGGCCGACAAAGAAGACGCTTTACAGTTTCTTGGTTGGCTACCAGGACCTCGTCCGGGTCATCCGTGGCTTCATGCTGCCCGGAGTGGCGTAGGCACGCCCGATCGGCGCCAACGTGTATGGTCCGGCTGAGAGTCCGAGGCCTGTCGAGGCGACGGGCGCGCCCCAATCGCGCCGATCCGCTCGACCTCAATAGTGTAGACTAGATTCACGCGCCCGCTGGATCGCCACAGGCGAAACCGAGCGACCGCGATCTGGTCTAGCGCGTTGTCCGTGTTCCGAGGCTGAGCGTTGCGAGCAGAACCAACAGCGCGCCGCACGCCCCCGTCAACACGCTGAGCGCCGCCGAGAAATCGCCGGCGACATCCGATAGCGCGCCGACGCTCAAGGGCCCGAGCACGCCGCCGATCTCGGATGCGGCGAAGAACAAGCCTCCGGCGGA
Source organism: Rhodospirillales bacterium (assembly GCA_047514975.1). Lineage (GTDB taxonomy): Bacteria > Pseudomonadota > Alphaproteobacteria > Rhodospirillales > JASLLV01 > JASLLV01. The sequence continues at coordinate 2,760 of JAKZXM010000065.1, read as the reverse complement.
TCCCACGTTTCGCGATTCCACCTCGCGGGTTTCCATCAGCATCAGGACCGCGATGATGGTCATCGATCCCCGCGTCATTCCCTGGAGGACGAGGCCGGCGGCGAGGGCGGGTCCGGCCGCAATTTGTATGATCAACGTGGCGGCGCCGGCGCATACGAAGAGCGCGCCCAAGATGGCGATGCGCCGGTGCGGAATCGCCAGCCGCGGTATGACCAACGCGCCCGCGATGCTGACCGCGATGGGGACCGAGGCCCAGTACCCGGCCGCCGCGGCGTCCATCCCCTTGGTGCGCAGAATCTCGGGCAGCCAATGGCCGAGCCCTTGGTTGTAGAAGAAAATGCAGATGCCCATCAGCAAGATGATCCGAACGGTGCCGATGCGGAGAAGGTCGCGGAAGACGCCGAGCGAGGATCGGCCCGACTCGGCGGCGAGGCCGGCGTCGGCGGCCCGGCGTGCGCCGCCGGTGCTGATCGCCAGCCAGATCAGCCCCGAGGCGAGCGCGATGCCGGCGTAGGCCTGCAAGACGATCCGCCAGTTCCGGCCCGCCAGCGGCATGGCGAGGGCGTTGGTGGCCGCCAGCGCCACGACGCTTCCAAGCGCCTGGCCGGTGACGAAGATCCCCATGGCGATGCCCCGTTCCTTGCCCTCGAACCAAAGGCTGATCAGCTTGGGACCGCCGATCGAAACCAGCGGGCCGCCGAGCCCGAAGACGGCGACGGCGAGGAACAGGCTCATGTGACCGGCCGAAAGACTTCGCAGCACGCCCGATGTCCCGATGATGACCGCGGCAAGGACCAGCGCCCGGCGCGGGCCGATGCGGTCCAGCAGCGCCCCGCACGGTATCGCCGAGACGATGTAGACGAGCTGCCACGCCCCGAGGACGCTTCCCATGGCCGAGTGGCTCAGACCAAGCTCGTGCGCGACCGGGTTCACCAGCGGCGCCATGGCCGAGACGGTCAGGCCGAAACAGAAATAGACCAGCGACGCGCCGCCAAGCATCGCCCAGCGATAGGGGCGCGTGGCCGGCGTCATTCGCCCGCTTCCCCGCGTCCGATCAATGTGGCGATGCTCCCATGGCGGAACGCGAACCGCGAACGAGGCGCGCGCGCCGTCCTCAACCGCCGGCCCTAGCCAGACCGCAGGAAGCGGACGGCGGCGTCGCGCTCGAACAGATAGAGCAGGACCCTCAGCGAGCGGCCGCGCGGGCCCTCGAGCCCGGCATCGGACTCGACGATCATCCGGGCATCGTCTCGCGCGATTCCGAGGATGTCCGCGTGAACGGCCAGGTCCGCCATGGTGAACTGCGGAACCCCGCTCTGGCGGGTGCCGAGAAGCTCGCCCGCGCCGCGAAGGCGCAAATCCTCCTCGGCGATGCGGAACCCGTCTTCGGTCTCACGCAGGATATTCAGCCGGGCGCGCGCCGCGGCCGTGAGGGGGCGCGCGTACAGCAACACGCAGCTCGACGGCTTGTCGGCCCGCCCCACCCGGCCGCGCAACTGGTGAAGCTGCGCCAGGCCGAACCGTTCGGCGTGCTCGACGACCATGACGGTCGCACCGGCGACGTCGACGCCGACCTCGATCACCGTGGTGGCGACCAGGACGTCGACGGGGCCGTCCGCGAACGCCGCCATGATCGCGTCCTTGTGGGCTGTCTTCATACGTCCGTGCACGAGGCCGACGCGCGCGCCGAACACGTGCTCGAGCTGGCGGTGCCGCTCTTCGGCCGCGGCCACGTCGAGGGCTTCCGATTCCTCCACCAAGGGGCAGACCCAGTACACCTTGGCGCCGTCGGCGAGCGCGCGCGAGATCGCGGACACGACCGCGTCGAGGCGCTGGATGGGCATCGCGCGTGTCTCGATGGGCCGCCGACCGGCGGGCTTCTCCGTGAGCTTCGAGACGTCGATGTCGCCGTAGGCGGTCAGCATCAGGGTTCGCGGAATGGGTGTCGCGGTCATCACCAGGAGGTCGGCTCCGCCCCCTTTCTGGGCCAGATGGAGGCGCTGGTGAACGCCGAACCGATGCTGTTCGTCGACGACTGCCACCGCCAGATCGCGAAACGCCACGTCGTCCTGGAACAGCGCGTGGGTGCCGATCGCCAGCGCCGCGTCGCCGCTGGCCAGCTTCGCGAGCGCGCGTTCCCGGTTGCGGCCCTTCTCGCGGCCGGTGAGAAGGACCGTCTCGACACCGGCCGCTTCGGCAAGTGGCGTGATGGTGGCCAGATGCTGGCGCGCGAGGATCTCGGTCGGGGCCATGAGAGCCGCCTGGGCGCCGGTCTCCACCGCGTTCAGCATGGCAAGCAGCGCGACCACGGTCTTGCCGCTGCCGACGTCGCCCTGAAGGAGGCGCAGCATCCGGTGGTCGCTCTTCTGATCGGCGGCGATCTCGGCCCCGGCGACGTCTTGTGATCGCGTCAGCGGAAACCCGAGCGCCTCGCGGGCGCGGGCGCGAAGCCGTCCGTCACCGGCGACGCGGCGCCCGGGAACGCGGCGGGTGTGGGCGCGCACCAAGGCGAGGGCGAGCTGGTTGGCGAGCAGCTCGTCGTACGCGAGCCGCTGGCGTGCCGGCGCCGAAGGATCGAGCGCGGCTTCGTCTTCCGGAGCGTGCGCCTCGATCAACGCTTCATGCCAGGATTTCCAACCGGACCGCGCAAGCGTGTTGGGCTCGATCCATTCGGCCAGCTCCGGGGCCCGGGCGAGCGCCTCGCCGGTCGCCTTGCCCAGCACCCTCAAGCTCAATCCGGCGGTCAGCGCGTACACCGGC
>JAKZXM010000064.1:0-6325 GCA_047514975.1 Rhodospirillales bacterium | reverse complement strand
TGCTCTATGTGACCTCGTCCACGGCGAGGCAGCCCGCGGAAGACCTTGCAAGCCAGCCGATGGCGGGTGGCTTGATGGCGATCGATGTTGGCGTCAAGGGACTTCCCGAGCCTCGGTTCGCGGGTTGAATTGAATGTCGTTGCGCGGACGTTTCCTCGCGAGGTGACCGGATCGCAGAGCCGACGAAATGGGAACAGGTGCGCACCATCCGGCCGGGTGGACGAAAAGGCAAAGGGTCGGGCCGATGATGGTGGCGTTCCGCCGCGGCCTGCTGGCCATACTCGGGCGTCCAGGGCCGCCGCGGGCGATGGTGTTGGCCGCGGCCACGGCGCTCCTCGGCACCGCCATGAACGTCATTATTCGCCATGTCGCCGACGATCTGCATCCCTTCGTGGTGGCGTTCTTCCGCGTCCTCTTCGGATTTCTGGTGTTGGCCCCGCTCCTCGTCCGCTACGGCGCCGCACCGTTACGGACGAGGCGCCTCGGCCTGCTGGCGCTACGCGGCATCATCAACGCGGTCGGCACGCTGTTGTTCATCGCCGGTCTCGTTCTCGCCCCACTCGCAAAAGTTGCGGCGCTGATGTTCTCCAGCCCGCTCTTCACGGCGGTCATGGCCCTGGTCTTGCTTCGCGAGGGTATCCGCCTGAGGCGCGTCATGGCGTTGATCGTCGGCTTCGCCGGGACCCTCGTCATCGTCCGGCCAGGTCTGATCGAGGTCGACTTCGGCGCCTTGCTCACCCTTGGTTCCGCGGCAGCCATCGCGGTGACCATGATCCTGGCCAAGGTCCTGGGACGGTCCGAATCCGCTTTGACCATCACGCACTACACGGCGCTCGTCGCGATCCCGATCACCCTGGTCGCGGCCGTGCCGGTCTGGCAGACACCGTCGCTCGAACAAATCGGCTGGCTCACCGCGATCGGCGTGCTTGGAAGCCTCAATCATTTGTGCCAGGCGCAGGCCCTCAAGGAAGCCGACGTGACCGCCGTCCTGCCGGTGGGTTTCACCCGCTTGATTTGGGCGTCCGTCTTCGGATACCTCGTGTTCGCCGAGATCCCCGACCCGTGGACCTGGGTGGGCGGGACCATGATCTTTCTTGCCGCGAGCTACATCGCCTATCGCGAAAGGCGGATCAGACAATCACCTTAGAACCGGCGCTCGTCGATCGGGATGCGCGTTCGCCCGGCCCGATCCCGGATGTCCGCGGGGCACCTTCGGCCGCGAGGCCGGCGCCAATGATCGCACCCGGGGCACGGCCCGCCTTGGCGGGGCCTTCGATTTCTGGCACACCTTCGGGCCATGAGCGCAGCCGCGAGACCAGGGGTGTGTGCGAGCCCATGAGCGGGTCCGAAACCAAGTCGCCGGGATCCACCATCGAGAATGGTGGGCGCGACTTCGTCCGCGACATCGTTCGCGCCGACCTCGCGGCGGGGCGGACTACGGCCGTGGTGACCCGCTTTCCACCCGAGCCCAACGGCTATCTTCACATCGGCCACGCCAAGTCCATCTGCCTCAACTTCGGCGTCGCGGCCGAGTTTGGGGGCCGCTGCCACCTTCGCTTCGACGACACCAACCCAGTCAAGGAGGAGCAGGCCTTCATCGCGGCGATCGAGGCCGACGTCCGCTGGCTCGGCTTCGAGTGGGGAGAGCACCTTTACTGCGCGTCGGACAATTTCGAGCAGCTTTATGAGTGGGCCGAGCATCTGATCCGCGCCGGCAAGGCCTATGTGGACGATCTGAGCGCCGATGAGATCCGCGCGCACCGCGGCACGTTGACCGAGGCGGGGCGCGATAGCCCGTATCGCGACCGCCCCGTGCCCGAGAACCTGGATCTCTTCCAGCGCATGCGCGCGGGCGAGTTCGCGGACGGCGCGCGCGTGCTTCGCGCCAAGATCGACATGGCGTCCGGCAACATCAATCTGCGCGATCCGGTGATGTACCGCATCGTCCACGCCGACCATCCGCGCACCGGTGCGGCGTGGTGCATCTATCCCACCTACGACTACGCCCACGGCCAATCGGACGCCATCGAGGGCGTCACGCACTCGCTGTGCACGCTGGAGTTCGAGGATCACCGGCCGCTGTACGACTGGTTCATCGAGAATTTGCCCGCGCCCTCGCGCCCGCGCCAGTACGAGTTCGCACGCCTGAACCTCTCGTACACCATGCTGTCTAAGCGCAGATTGACCGAGCTCGTCCGGGGCGGCCACGTCACGGGCTGGGACGACCCCCGCATGCCGACGCTGGCCGGGCTGCGCCGGCGCGGGTTCCCGGCCGCCGCGATCCGCGACTTCGCCGGCCGTATCGGCGTCGCCAAGGCGAACAGCACGGTCGACGTGGCGCTTCTGGAGCATTGCGCGCGCGAGCTTCTCAACCGCACCGCCGAGCGCCGGATGGCGGTGCTGCGGCCCTTGAGGGTGGTCATCGAGAACTACCCCGAAGACCAGACGGAAACGCTGGACGCGGTCAACAACCCGGAAGATCCGGGCGCCGGCACGCGCACCGTTCCGATTGCGCGCGTCGTCTATATCGAGCGCGACGACTTCATGGAGGGTCCGCCGAAGAAGTTCTTCCGCTTGGCGCCGGGGCGCGAGGTGCGGCTCCGCTACGCCTACCTCGTCACCTGCCGAGAAGCGCTCAAGGACGCCGCCGGCGAGGTGGTGGAGTTGCGCTGCACCTGCGATCCCGAAAGCCGCGGCGGCACCGCGCCCGACGGGCGCAAGGTGAAGGCGACCCTGCACTGGGTCTCGGCCGCGCACGCAATCGAGGCCGAAGTGCGCCTCTACGACCATCTGTTCACCAGCCCCGATCCGGGCGCGGGCGGCGATTTCCGGGACGATCTGAACCCGGATTCGCTGACCGTGCTAACGGGTTGCAAGCTGGAGCCGGCCCTCGCCCAAACGCCGCCCGCGACCGTGGTCCAGTTCGAGCGCCAGGGCTACTTCTGCCTCGATCCCGAGACCGCGCCCGAACGCCCCGTTTTCAACCGGACGGTGGCGCTTCGCGACACCTGGGCCAAGGTGAAGGCGAGAGACAGCGTCTAATCCATGGACTCATTTGGGGGAGTGCCTGAATAGCACGACATCCGCCTCCGCTTGAGGGTCGCATCCGGCAGTTAAGTCGAGAGAGTCGAGCGTTTCTGATTTCTGCCTCGGCCGAATTCGGACATCGGGCGGCGGCAACAGGTGTCGTGAGACGGCCTTCGCGCCAAGCGGAAATATTGTTTTATGGCTCGGTTAGTCCGGCTTTGCGGAGGCCATCCAGCAGCGAGTCCAGATAATCCTTCGGCATGCTTGGAAGATGAGAGCGGATGAAGTCCAGGGTGATGCCGGGACGCGCCTTCTCCAAATCTTCGCGGGCGCGCCGCGCCTCTTCGTCACGCCCGAGATGGCCGAGCGCGCAGGTCAAATAGACGTATCCGGGCCAGGGGACGCCCTTGCGAATTCCGGTCCGGCCCTTCTCCACCGCTTGGTCGTATTGCCCGAGAAAGAAATGAGCGGCCGACAGGCGGGCATAGAACGGTCCGATCCCGGGGTCGGCGGGGCTCAACTGGATAGCCTCCTCCATATGGGGGATCGCTTCCTCCGCCCGTCCCGAGCGGGTCAACGACATGCCGAGCAAACTGTGCGCAAGCGCGCAGCTTGGATTGATGCGGATCGCCTCGCGGTAGGCCGCGATGGCGTCGTCGTTCTGCCGTTCGGGCGGCAGCGCCTGGCCGATGGCGATACGCGCAAAATGATCCCTGTCGTCCAGCGACACCGCGGTTTCCGCGGCCCGGAGCGCGGTCTCGCGGTCGGCATCGGTAAGCTCGAGGATTGTGTCCTGCGCATAGGTCCAGGCCCTGCCGGCGTGGGCGCTGGAGAATTCGGGATCCCGCTCGATTGCGTGCTCGAACAGCCTGCGCGCCTCGAGAACGTCCTCCTTGGTGCGCCGGAAGATGTGGGAAATTCCCCGGTGAAACAGCTCCCAGGCATCTAGATTGTGGGTCGGCTCGGTCTTCACACGCTCGTATTCTGCGCGCCCCAGTTCGGGTTCCAGCTGGGCGACGATGGTTCCGGTGATTTCGTCCTGCAGCGCAAACAGATCCTCGAACTTGCGGTCGTACCGTTCCGCCCAAATATGGTTGGCGCTCGCCCCTTCGATCAATTGCGCGGTGATGCGGATGCGTTCGCCGGCCTTGCGCACGCTGCCTTCGACCACGTAGCGCACGCCCAATTCGCTCGCGACCTGGCGAACGTCCGGCGAGGTTCCCTTGTAGTGGAAGGTGGAATTTCGGGCGATCACGAAGAAGGTGCGAATGCGCGAAAGCGCCGTGATGATGTCCTCGGCCAGACCCTCTCCAATGAAGTCCTGGTCCGCGTCGCCCGAGAGATTGTCGAACGGCAGGACGGCGATGGAGGGTTTGTCGGGCGTGGGCGAGTGAGTGTCGGGCTTTGCATCTTTGGCGCCCAGTCCGATGGCGTAGACCCGGACCGGATGGGTGACATGCTTGACCGCGTGCTCGCCCATATCCTGGAATGGCACGTCGATGCGATTTCGCACCAGGGAGTGGGTCTCGCCGGAGATGCAGATGCCGCCAGGTTCGGCCAATCCTTCGAGGCGTGCCGCAACGTTGACACCCTCGCCGTGGATATCCTCGCCGTCATCGACGATGTCGCCGAGATTGATGCCCATTCGGAATTTCAGGCTGCTCGCGCTCAGGCCTCCCTGCATGGCGATGGCGCAGTTGACCGCGTCCTGCACCGCCGAGAATTCCACCAAAAACCCGTCTCCGGTAAGCTTGACGATCTTGCCGGAATGGGCTTCGACCTGAGGCTTGATCACGTCTTTGCGTGCGGCTTGCCACGCGGCGACCGTGCCGTCGGTGTCCGCTTCCATGAGGCGCGTGTAACCCGCCACATCTGCGGCGAGGACGGCCACAAGTCGACGCTGGACGGGTTGTTCCCCCATGCTCCCCCCATGGAGCGATCGTTCGTCCGCATTCTATGGCAAAACAAGAGGCTTACAATCAGCGTTGAGGAATTGCTGAGCGATCGGTCTGGGTCAGGACCGGCCCTCATCGCGGTCTCCGCGATTGAACGGCGAGGACGGATGAACGGAAGCCGCGATGGGAAATCCTGCCCTCGAAGGCCCCCGAGCTAACCGCCGCCGAGGATCATCTGGGCCGCCTTCTCGCCGATGACGATGCACGCGGCATTGGTGTTGCCCGAGATCAGCCTGGGCATGATGGATGCGTCGGCGATCCGCAAGTTCCCGATCCCCCGGACCCGCAACCGATCGTCGACCACGGATTCCGCGTCGGCGCCCATGCGGCAGGTGCCGACGGGGTGAAAGATGGTCGTTCCCGTCTCGCGCGCGTATTCCAAAAGTGCTTCGTCCGATTCGACCGCCTCGCCGGGCAGATACTCGGACGCGACGTATGGCGCCAGCGCCGGCGCGCGCGAGATCGTGCGCGCGAGCCTGAGCGCGGCGACGGTGGTCTCGCGGTCGGCCGGCGCGCTCAGATAGTTGGCGCGGATCGCGGGCGCATCGTCCGCGTCGGGCGATCGAATCGCGAGGCTTCCCCTGCTTTCCGGGCGCAACTGGCAGACCGAGGCCATGAAGCCCGAGAACCGGTGCATGCCGGCGGCCGGATCCTCGGTGCTGCCCGGCGTTATGTGGAACTGGACATCCGGGGTCTCGGAGCCTGCGCGGACGCGCGCGAACGCGCCTACCTGCGATGCGGCGACGGCCATGAAGCCGGTGCGGAACAGCGCGTATTCGAGGCCGATGGCGAGCTTGCGCAAGGGATTGTGCAGATAATCGTTGAGCGTGATGGGCCGTGTGCACCGGTACATGGCCTTGACCTGATAATGGTCCTGCAGGTTGTCGCCGACGCCGGGCATGTCGCTAACCACCTCGATCCCGTGGCCGCGCAACAAATCGGCCGGGCCCAGGCCCGAGAGCTGCATCAGTTGCGGGGTATTGACGGCGCCCGCCGACAAGATGACCTCGCGGGCCGCGCGGGCGGTCTGCTCTTGGGCCCCGCGGCGGTAGACGACGCCGGTGGCGCGCGCACCCTCGAAGACGATGCGCCCCACGTGCGCGCCCGTCACGACGCGCAGGTTCTGGCGCTTGATCGCCGGGCGCAGATAGCCGACGGCGGCGCTGCAGCGCCTTCCGCTCCGGGTGGTGAGCTGGTAATAGCCGACCCCTTCCTGGCCGGCGCCGTTGAAATCGTCGTTGGGCGGAAGGCCGGACTCGACGGCCGCGCGCACGTACGCCTCGCAGATCTCGGGCCGCATGGGCATCTCGGAAACCGATAGCGGACCGCCGACACCGTGAAGG
>JAKZXM010000063.1:0-7546 GCA_047514975.1 Rhodospirillales bacterium | reverse complement strand
TCGTGATCCTGGACGTTCGCCGAAAACGACTGCTCTTTCGCGCGTGCCACCGCGGAATGCGCGAGATCGAGTTCATGCTGGGGCGCTTTGCCGAGCGTCACGTGGCCGATCTTGACGATGACCAGCTGGATCGGCTCGAATCCCTGATCGAAGAGAGCGACGCCGACCTGTTCGGCTGGATCTCCGCCAAGTCGGCGGTCCCGGCCGCCCACGATCACGACGTCATGCGCTTGATTCAAAAATTCAATAAATACATATAATATATTGGAACAATTCATTAAATCGTTGCGGCGTTCTGGGCGCCTTACGGTTTGCGGCGCGCCCGAAGGGTTCGATGCTCTCGTTCTTGGACGCTGGGCGACGGACGCGCTCGCCGAGAGGGACTCGGCTGGGCGTAGCGGCGCCGATCTGGTGTTCGTCGCCCGCGACGACGTTCGCGCGACGCGAACCCTGGACGCCATGCGGTTCTTCGCGCCCGCGCTCGAGACCGTCTTCGTTCCCGCCTGGGATTGTCTTCCTTACGACCGCGTCTCGCCCCGCGCGGACATCGTGAGCGGGCGCACCCAGGCCCTGTCCACGCTGCTTGATGCACGCCCCGAGGGCGTCCCGCGGGTGGCCGTGATGACGGTTTCGGCGATCGTGCAACGGGTTCCGCCGCGGGCGTGGTTCGCAGGAAAGCTGCTCAGCGCCGCGTCCGGCGAGCGGCTCGACCCCCGCGAGCTGGTCGCGTTCCTTGGAAACAGCGGCTACCGCGCCTCGGAGATGGTCATGGAGCCCGGCGAATTCGTCGTGCGCGGCGGCATCGTCGACATCTTCGCGCCGGGTCACGACACGCCCGTGCGCCTCGATTTCTTCGGCGACGAGCTCGAAGGAATCCGCGTCTTCGATGCGACAACCCAACGCACGACGGGCAAGCTGGACTCCATCGTGCTCAAGCCGGTCAGCGAGTTCGCCATGGACGAAAGCGTGGTGGCGCGCTTTCGCGAAGGCTACCGCACCGCGTTCGCCGCGGCGGGTACGGACGATCCCCTCTATACGGCGGTTTCCGCCGGAAGACGGCATCTCGGGATGGAGCACTGGCTGCCGCTCCTGCACGAACGCCTCGAAACGCTTTTCGATTATCTGGACGACGCGCCGGTGGTGTTCGACCACCAGGCGGACGAGGCCCGGACCGCGCGGTTCGCGCTGATCGACGAGTATTACCAGGCTCGGCTGAAGTACGACGGCGAAGGCGCCCAAGGATTGTCCGCCTATCGCGCGTTGCCGCCGGACCGGCTCTATCTCGGACCGGACGAATGGGACGAATTGGCGGCTCGTCGCCCTTGCGCGTGGCTTTCACCCTTCGCCGCGCCGGAAGCCGAGGGCGCGGTGGTCGATGCCGGCGCCCGCCCGGGCAGGGATTTCGCCGAGGCGCGCGTCACCCCCGGCGTCAATCTGTTCGACGCGCTCGGCGAGCACGTGAACGCCGAGACCGCCGCCGGCCGCCGGGTGATCCTGTTCGCCCACAGCGCGGGATCGGCGCAGCGGCTGCGCTCCGTCCTCGGCGACCACGGCCTCGGGCGGATCGAAGACGTGTCGGACTGGGCCGCGGCCCAGCGCCTGGGCCGGGGCGTTCTAGCGCTCGCCGTCGCCGGCCTCGATCGGGGATTCACGACCGCGGGTCTCTCGGCGATCGCCGAGCAGGACATTCTCGGTGAACGCCTCGCCCGGCGGGCACCGAGCAAAAGCCTCAAGCCCGAGAACGTCATCGCCGAGGCCTCTTCGCTCGCCGACGGCGATCTTGTGGTTCACATGGACCACGGGATCGGCCGCTACGAAGGGCTTGCGACCATCGAAGTCGCGGGCGCGCCCCACGACTGCCTTCGCGTCCATTACGCGGGCGACGACAAGCTGTTCTTGCCGGTCGAAAACATCGAGATGCTGTCGCGCTACGGCGCGGACCGGGGCGGCGTTTCGCTCGACCGTTTGGGCGGCGCGGCGTGGCAGGCGCGCAAAGCACGGATGAAGAAGCGAATCCGCGACATGGCCCAAGAGCTAATCAAGGTGGCGGCGAAACGCGCCGTCAACCCGGCGCCCCGGATTCCGCGATCCGACGAGGCCTTCGACGAGTTCTGCGCCCGCTTTCCATACGATGAGACCGAAGACCAGTCACGCGCCATCGACGAAACCCTCGCCGGTCTCGAAAGCGGCGTCACCATGGACCGGCTTATCTGCGGCGACGTCGGCTTCGGCAAGACCGAAGTGGCGCTGCGCGCCGCGTTCGCCACCGTCATGGCGGGCAAGCAGGTCGCGGTCGTCGTCCCGACCACCTTGCTCGCGCGCCAGCACAACATGACGTTCGCTGATCGGTTCGCGCCCTATCCGGTGCAAGTCGGGCTACTGTCCCGCCTCGTTTCCGCGAAGCGCTCGAAGGAAGTGCGCTCCGGAATCGCCGACGGCACTGTCGATATCGCCATCGGGACGCACGCGCTGCTCGCCGACGGCGTCCGCTTCCGCGATCTCGGGCTCCTGGTCGTCGACGAGGAGCAGCAGTTCGGCGTCGCCCACAAGGAGAAGCTGAAGAAGATGAAGGCGGGCGTCCACGTGGTCACGCTGAGTGCGACACCCATCCCGCGTACCCTTCAGATGGCGCTCGCCGGCGTGCGCGAGCTCAGCCTGATCGCGACGCCGCCCGTCGACCGGCTGGCGGTGCGCACGTTCGTGCTGCCTTACGATCCGGTCGTGATCCGCGAGGCGATCGTGCGCGAACGCGAGCGCGGCGGACAAACCTTTTACGTTTGCCCCCGCATCCAGGACATCGACCGCCTCGCCGGCTCGCTTCGTCGCCTGGTGCCCGAGGTCGATCTGGTGACGGCCCACGGCCGCATGGCGCCGCGGCAACTCGAGGACGCCATGGCCGCGTTCTACGACGGCGCCCACGACGTCTTGCTCTCCACCAACATCATCGAATCGGGGCTCGATCTGCCGGCCGTGAACACCATCGTCATCCACCGGGCCGATCTGTTCGGCCTGGCCCAGCTCTACCAGCTGCGCGGGCGCGTCGGGCGCTCGAAGATCAGGGCGTACGCGTACCTGACGTTGCCGCCCGGAAAGGAGCTTTCGAGGGCGGCGGCGCGCCGGCTCGAGGTGATGCAGACCCTCGATTCCCTGGGCGCCGGATTCACGCTGGCGAGTTACGATCTCGATATCCGCGGCGCCGGCAACCTGCTCGGGGCCGAGCAATCGGGGCACATTCGCGAGGTCGGCATCGAGCTCTACCAGCACATGCTCGAGGAAGCGGTGACCGAGGCACGGGGATCCGACGGCGCGCGCGAGCGCGACGAGGACTGGAGCCCGCAGATCAGCATCGGGATTCCGGTGCGCATCCCGGAACGCTACGTCGCCGAGCTCGGCGTCAGGCTGGGTCTCTACCGGCGCATCGCGGGTCTTTCGACGCGAGACGAGATCGACGCCTTCGCGGCCGAGCTGGTCGATCGCTTCGGGGACCTGCCGGACGAGGTGGACAACCTGCTCGAGACCGTGGCCATCAAGGGTGCGTGCCGCGCGGCCTCGGCCGACAAGGTGGAGGCGGGCCCGAAGGGCGCCGTGGTCTCATTCCGCGGCGGCCGCTTCCCCAATCCGGCCGGGCTGGTGGACTTCATCACGGCCGAGGACGGGACGGCGCGGCTGCGCCCGGACCACAAACTGGTCTACAGGGGGGCTTGGCACGACGCGCGGGATCGGCTCGCAGGCGTGCGCCGGCTGATGACGCGGATCGCGGACATCGCGGCCGCAAGCGAAATGGCGCCCGCCCCTTAGCGAACCGTCGAGAACCCGCTCAATAAGTTGGCGGCGCGTCGGCGACTCCCTTGGCGCCGGTCCTGCGCACGGTCTCGACCGCATCGGCGAGGTTGGCCAGATACTCGTCGAGAACCGCCTCGTGCGGCAAAGACAGCCCGATCAGGATCCCCGGCGGCTGGCGCAGGCGGCCGACGAACCAGCCGTGTTTCGACAGCTCGTCGGCGACCGCGAACATGTCCACGTCATCGGCTTCGGCGCTGTAGGTGATGATGAGCGAGTGCGGCTCGCCGTTGATGCGGACGCCTTCGATGGCGTTGATGCCGTCCATGTAGCGCTGGCGCATCTTCATCAGCCGCTCGTTGAGGCGCAGGTACCCGTCGTGGCCCAAGTAGTTCATCACCGCCCAGGCCGCCGAGATCGAGCCGCCCGGCCGGGTGCTCGCGACGTTGGGGTTCGAGAAGTGGCCCATGGGCCATTCCTCGAATTCGAACGGCTGGTACTTCTCGCACTCGGGGTTGCGGTACAGCACCGTCGATGTCCCCTTGGCGCAGAAACCGTACTTGTGGAGATCGGCCGAGATCGACTTGACGCCCGGGACCGTGAAATCGAAGTCGGGAATCGGGTAGCCGAGCTCGCGGCAAAACGGCGCCGTATAACCTGAGACGCACGCATCCACATGGAGCCACAGCCCGTGCGCTTCGGCAACTTCGCTGAGCTCGGTGATGGGATCGATCACCCCGTACGGAAAGCAGACCGCGGAGCCCAATATGGCGATCGTGTTCGCCGAGATCGCGCCCGCCATCGCATCGACGTCGGCACGCAGATCGTCGCGGACCGGGATGCGGGTAATGGTGAGCCCCAGGTACTGGGCGGCCCGGTTGAAGGTGGGGTGGCCCGAGAACGGGATGACCACCTCGGGCTCGGTGATCCCGGGCTTATTGGCCCGCGCCCAGTCGCGCGCCGCCTTCATGGCGACGAAGATGCTCTCCGATCCCCCGGACGTGATGTGGCCGGTGGCGTCGGGGCCGTTCAGCAGTCCGGCGGCGAAGTCGATAACGCCATCTTCCATGGACTTGAGGCTCATGAAGGCTTTCCCGGCGCCGCCGCCGTTCTCCTGCATGAACATCTCGTAGCCCTTCTTCTGGATGTCGAAGATGTCGTCGCCGCCGTACCAGACCTGATAGGGCATGCGGCCGCCCCGCCAGTCGACGTCGTCCTTCTGCAGCTCGAGCATATCGCGTTCGATGTCCTGCCAGCCGCGGCCCTGTTCGGGCAGGGTATTTCTCATCGCCGTCACCTCCCATGATTTCGCGTTCGCCGATCGCGGCGGTCGCTCGGGCCGCCGAACCGTTGATCTTCAAGCCGCCATCTCGCCGAGAACCACGCCCAAGTCTTGGAGAACGGCCTTGGCGCCGGCGACGCGCCGGGCGCCGTCCTCGCCCATCTCGGCGAGGGTGTGCCGGGGCGGGCGCGCATCGCCCATGGGATAACCGACCACGCGGCAGAGCGCCTTTTGCACGGCCATCTGGCCGCCGATCAGGGCGGTGATCTCGAGGAGCTTGTTGTAAATGGCCTCGGCAGCTTTCAGATCGCCCTTGGTCGTGAGATCGTAAAGCGCCACCGATTGCCGGGGCATGTAGTTGCCGTAGGGCGAGACGTGTCCCTTGGCGCCGAGCAGGTAGGCCTCGAACGGACGCCAGCCGCCGAACACGATCATGCCGTCGTCCGTCAGGCGCCGGATCTCGTAGACCCGTTCGGTGACGCCGCTCGCCTCCTTGATGTATTTGACGTTGTCGAGCTCGCGCCACAGCCGCGCCACGAACTCCGCCGACATGTCGACGCGGTTGTTGAACGGATTGTTGTACAGCATGATCGGGATCGAAACCGCCTCGTCGATCCGCTGGTAGTAGGTGAAGATCTCCTCGTCCGTGGGCTTGTAGTAATAGGGCGGAATGATCATCAGCCCGTCGGCCCCCAGGTCCTGGGCCTCCTGGCTGTAGCGGATCGCGACCTCGGTGCGGTGGTTGGCCGTGCCGACGATGACGGGAACCCGGCCCGCGGCCTGGTCGATGGTCGCCTTGATCACCTGGGTGCGCTCGTCGTCCGAGACCGCCAGGAACTCGCCGGTCGAACCCAGCGGGATCAGGCCCGGCACGCCCTCGTCGATCTGCCAGTCCACGAACCGCCTGAGCGCCTTCTCATCGATCCCCGAGCCGTCGTCGGTGAACGGCGTGACCGTGACCGTATGGGCGCCTCGAAATTCCTTCATGGCATGATCCTCTCATCAGCGCCGGTTCGCGGCCGGACCGTCCGGGGCCGCTCGCCGGCAGCCCAGGATTGGCAATCCGCGAGGCGGTGTCAACCGCGACGCTCAGCCATTTCGATCGGCGCGGAAGCGACGGCGGCCGCCGCGCCTTCAGGCGGTGTCCGTCGTGCTCGCGTCTTTGATCCGGTGCTCGCGATAGGCCATGTACGAGATTGCGCCGGCGATGGTCAGCCCGCCGAGCCAGGTCCAGGCGTCGGGCACCTCGGCGAAGGCGAGGTATCCGATTGCCGCCGCCCAGATGAGCTGGGTGAACCGCACCGGCGAAACCACGGCGATGTCCGCTTCCTTGATGGCTTGGTTCATGAAGAGGTGCGTTGCGCTGCCAAACGCGCCCATGAGCACCAGAATCACCAGCTCCGAAGGCGTCGGGGTCCGCCACACGAACAGCGCGCACGCGAACAGGATCGGCGTCGCGACGAGACCCATGTACATGATGATGGTCAGGTTCGATTCGGTGCTCGCCAGCCACTTGACGGTGATGACGCCGGCAGCCGCGGAAATGGCCGATCCGACGGCCAGCATGGTGCCCAAGTCGACCGCTACCACGCCGGGGCGGATGACGAGCACGGTGCCGGCGAATCCGACCGCGAGCGCGGTCATGCGCCGCGCCCGGACGACCTCGCCCAAGAGAAGGACGGCGAACAGGGTGGCGAACAGGGGCGAGGAAAACGAGATCGCCGTGACCTTGGCGAGGGGGATGAGGCTGAGGGCCGTAAAGGAAAACAGTATGACCGCGACATTGACGAGGCCGCGGACGCCGTGCATTCCGATGCGCCGCGTCCGAAGGGGTCCGAAACCGTGCCGCAGGAAGGCCGGAATCAGAATGATGAAACCGAACAGCGAGCGGAAGGCCGCGATGATGAATGGGTGCAGATCGGAAGACAGATCGCGGATCAACGCCGCCATCATCGTTCCCGACAGCGCCGACAATGCCATGTAGACCATGCCGCGCACGGTGCCCGGCGTGCGCAGGATCGCGAACCAAGCCGTCGTACGCTTCGCCTTTCTCGACACGGGCACCTCGCCGCGGCCGCGTTGATGGGTCGCGAAGGGGATGAAGCCGGCCGCAGCGATCCGGCTTGCGCGTGTCCGGTTGAAGCATTTTGTCGCCGGGGCGGCAACCGGCCGAAGCGCGCGCCTCGTAGGTGTGGCGCGCGGCACGCGAAACGGCGCGCGCCTCTTAGGTGCGGCGCGCGGCACCTAATAGACGCGCGCCCGATTGCGCGAACGGCCACGGCGCGATATCACCGGGCGATGTTCTTCGAGCTCGCCAAGATCGGGGGCGCGTTGGCGGAGCCGGGCAATCTGCTGACCGTGCTGCTTTGCGCCGGCGCCGTGTTTTCGTGGACGCGCAGGCGACGCCTCGGGCGCCTGCTGGTCACCCTGGCGGCCCTGGGCGCCCTGGTCCTCGCCACCGTCCCGTTTGGCGAGGGCATGATC
>JAKZXM010000062.1:0-5706 GCA_047514975.1 Rhodospirillales bacterium | reverse complement strand
GAGGCCGGCGCCGTCGACGCCGCCGCGACGGACAAGTCGCGGCGCGCCCGCGTGCGCGAAAACATCGGTTCCGACTTCGATTTCGGCCCGGAACGCGAGGCGTGGGAGTCCGTGTTCGACGACGAGACCATGTGCGAGCTGAACCGGCTGCTGTACACGTTCCCCAAATCGGTCCGCCAGGCGAAGCGCCGGGCCGTGTTCTACGCGGCCCTGCCGGAGATCCCCAAGGCGGGCACCGGCACGTTGACGGGCGTGCTTTCGGAACCCGACGCCGTCCGGGCGCGGCTCAAGGCGGCGATGGGCGAGATCCTCGGCGCAGGCGCGACGCAGCAGGCTGCGCAAGCCGCACAGTAGCCCGGTTCGCGCGCGCGTCCCACGACGAAGCGGGGCGCGCCGCGGTGCTAGTCGGTCGTGAAAAAGTCCCTCGCCGTTGGCTCGGTGTACTTTTTCCCGGTATCAATGCGGCCGAATCGGCCCTTGAGGCGGCTCTGCGGGCCGATTTGAGATTCTTCTTCCAGCCAGCCGTTCGGCGTGGCGGTAACATTTTGCAAGGATTTGCGCCCTTCGTCGGCAAATCCTTGCAAAAGAGAACATGCGAAAGGCGGGCGCCGGGCCGCCCCAAGCCCGACTTTCACATTGTAAACATTGAAGAAAAGCACACTGAGCGCCAGCGAAGGACTTTTCTTCACGGTAAACGGTGCTATTTCTTGCCGTTGGGCGCGGTGATCAGGATGTTCCCGATGCGGTCGATCTCGGCCTTCCAGTCGGGAAGGATCCAGACCGTGCTGTCGCGTTGTTCGAGGATGGCGGGACCCGTGACCTTCTGGCCGCGGCCCATTTCCCGGCGCAGATAGACCGGAACGTCCAGGTATTTTCCCTGGTTGAAGACGCGCCGATTGTCGCCCGCCTTGGCGCGTGTGCCGGTCTCGACATCGGGAATGGTCACGGGAGGGATTCTGCCGATCACCCGGATGCGCTCGGTCGTCACCTCGACGCCGCTTTCCAAGTCGCGGAAGCTGTAAATCCGCTCGTGTTCGCGGTGGAACAGCTCCAAGATCCCCTCGGCCTCGGGATTCAGGCGCAGCTCGTCCGGGATCGCAACCCCCAGGTCGTAGGCTTGGCCCGCGTATCGCATGTCGAGCGTTGCCGCGAACTCGGGCTCGCCGAGAAGATCACCCTCCTTCGCGATCCATTCCGAGGCTTCCTGCTCGATCTCGCGGAAGATGCGTGCGAGATCCGCGAGCGCGGCCTTGCCGTCGGTAAACCTGAGATGGCTCGATCGCACGTAGTCCCGCTTCACGTCGGCGAGGATCGCGCCCATGGCGCAGAAGGTGGCCGGCGCCGGCGGCACGATCATTCCGTCGAGGCGCGCCTCCTGGGCCAGGAGGTTGCCGTGGGTCGGGCCGGCGCCGCCGAATGCCATCAACGCGTACTCGCGCGGGTCCTCGCCGCGCCGGGCGAGACCCTTGTAGAGCTCGGTCGACATCATGGCGGTGGCGACCCGGAGCGCCGCGTCCGCCGCCTTGACCGCCTTGTCGTCGCCTTCGATGCCCACCTTGTCGGCGATCGCCTCGAGGGCCACGCGCGCGGCGTTCTCGTCGAGCTTCATGCGCCCGCCGAGGAAGTGATCGGGGTGGATGTAGCCCACCAACAGATAACAGTCCGTGATCGTGGGCTCGGCGCCGCCGTGGCCGTAACAGACCGGGCCCGGATCCGCGCCGGCGCTATGCGGACCCACCTTGAGAATCCCTTGCGCGTCTACCCAGATGATGGAGCCGCCGCCGGCGCCGATGGAAATCACGTTGACGACCGGCACCACGAGCGGGAAATCGCCCACCTGCGTGACCGTCGCGTACTCGGGCTCGCCGTCGCGCGTGAGCGCGAGGTCGCAGCTCGTGCCGCCCATGTCGACGGTGATCAGGTGGTCGCGCTTGGCGGCCTTCGCCGCCTCGGTAGCGGCGATCACCCCCGAGGCGGGGCCGGAAAGCACGGTATCGATGGGGCGCCCGCGCGCGGTCTCGATGCTCAGCGTGCCGCCGTTCGAGGCGGTGATGTAGATCGGGGCGGTGATGCCGACCTCCCCGATCCGTTCGACGAGCAGGCGCAGGTAGTCGTCCATGAGCGGCTGGACATAGGCATTGATGATGGCGACCAAGGCGCGCTCGAACTCGCGTCGCTCGGGCCAGATGCGGGCCGATGCCGACACCGGGATTCCGGGAAGCCGCTCGCGCAGCGCCGCCGCGACCGACGCCTCCATTTCCGGATGCGCGTACGAATTCAAAAGAAGCACCGTCACCCCGTCCACGCCTTGGTCCTTGAGCGACTTCGCAAGCGCGTCGTACTCGGCGGCGTCGGGTGTCGCGATCACGGAACCGTCCGCCAGGTGGCGCGCCGTCGTTTCGAAGATCAGGTTGCGGGTGATCAGCGGCTCTTCCTTGCGGAGCGTGAAGTCGTAGGAGTTTTCGAGGCTCATCCGGCCGATTTCGAGGATTCCGCGGTGGCCTTTGGTCACGACCAGCGCCACCTTGGCGCCGCGGCGCTGGATGATCGTGTTCACCAGAAGGGTTGTCCCGTGGACGATCAGCTCGATGTCGTCCGTCGCGATCCCGGCCTGCTCGATCAAGGGCGGAAGCCCGCGCCGGACCGACATCGACGGGTCCGCTGGAACGCTCGGCTCCTTGTAGCGCGTCAGCTCGCCGGTCGTCATGTTGGCGAGGACGAAGTCCGTAAAGGTACCGCCAACGTCGATGCCAATGCGGCAGCGGTTGGCCCCAGGTGTCGATGCCATTGCTTCTTTTTCCCTCGGCGAGTGCTCGCCGGCCGAAGGGGCGGCGATCCGGTAGGCGCCGCGGCCGGCGTTCCGCCCCCCGACGGGCGGCGGCGCGGCAGTCTATGGAAAGCCGAGTCCGCGCGCAACCGGGTTCCCGTCCGCCTTGACAGATATTCGAGTGATTGCTGTAATCTCTGGTGAAGCAAAAAAAAATCACATGAGCCCGGGACGGTGTTCGCGCACCGAGTCGTTCCGCGTCGGAGGATGAATTGCTTCCCTCCCGCGGCGGCGAGAGAACCGGGACGCCGGAACCCGAGGTGGAGGAGATTTCCATGAGAACCTTTCGAACCGCGCTACTCGGCAGTGTGGCAGCCGCGTTTATTGCCGCGCCCGCGTTCGCCGAGAACCTCACCATCGGCGTCTCGATCGAGACCCCCTCGATCGATCCGCATTTCTTCAGCTACAAGCCGAGTCACCAGATCGCCAAGACGATCTTCGATCCCATCGTCAAGCAGGACATCAACCAGCAGCTCATCCCCGGCCTTGCCGAAAGCTGGCGTCTGGTCGACGACAACACGTGGGAATTCAAGCTGCGAAAGGGTGTCGTATGGCATGACGGGACGCCGTTCACCGCCGACGACATCCTGTTCACGGCCGAGCGGTCCGAGGCAGGAATTCCCGGCTCGCCGACGACGCCGACCCGGTTCTTCCTGTTGGGCGGCAAGAAGTACAAGAAGATCGACGACTTCACGGTCCACGTTGTGACGCCCGAGCCCTATGCGCCCATGGCCGCCGATCTCTCGCTGCCGGTGGTGGTCGGGCGCAAGAACGGCACCGGCGCGGGCGGCAAGCCCCTGGACCCCAAGGACTATGATGCGGGGAAGGCGACGGTCGGGACCGGGCCGTACAAGTTCGTCGAATTCCTGCGCGGCGACCGGGTGGTGCTGAAGCCGAATCCCAACTACTGGAGCGGCAAGCCCGAATGGGACCAGGTGACATACAAGTCGCTTTCTTCGGGTCCGACGCGCGTGGCCGCGCTTCTGAGCGGCGCGGTGGACCTCATCAACGACGCCCCGCCCGAGGACATCCCGCGGCTCAAGGCGGATCCCAAGATCGCGGTCCACATCGCGCCATCGAACAACGTGATCCGTTTCCAGATGGACCAAAGCCGGACCTTGTCGCCGCACGTGTTTGACAACGACGGCAAGCCGCTGTTCCCGAGCCCGATCCTGGACCAGCGCGTGCGCCACGCCATGTCGCTGGCGATCGACCGCGAGCGCATTTCGCAGCGCATCATGAACGGCACCGCCATCCCCGCCGGCCAGTTCGTGCCGCCGGGAAGCCACGGCCACGATCCCAACCTCATACCCGACCCCTACGATCCGGAGGGCGCCAAGCGGTTGCTCGCCG
This sequence comes from Rhodospirillales bacterium, assembly GCA_047514975.1. Lineage (GTDB taxonomy): Bacteria > Pseudomonadota > Alphaproteobacteria > Rhodospirillales > JASLLV01 > JASLLV01. The sequence goes on along the minus strand of JAKZXM010000062.1, from coordinate 1,526 downwards.
CGGCCGGATACCCGGACGGCTTCAAGCTCACCATCCACGGCACCAGCGACCGCTACGTCAACGATGGGCAGATCATGGAAGCGGTCGCCCAGATGTTCACCCGGGTCGGGATCAAGACGACGCTCGAGATCGTCCCCAGCGCGGTGTCGTCGAAGCGCGCGCGGGCGGGCGAGTTCAGCTTCTTCCTCTCGGCTTGGGGATCGGGCACCGGCGACGGCGCGAATGCGCTCATCCACGGCATTCATTCGTACATGCCCGGAAAGCGCCTCGGCGCCGCCAACTGGGGCCGCTACAACAACATGACCTACGACAAGCTCGCCGAGGAAACCATGACGATCATGGACGCGGCCGACCGCGAAGCGAAGGTCCGCGAGGCCTATGCGGTCGCCATGAAGGACTACGCCAACATCATGCTGCACTGGGAGGCGAACAGCTGGGCGTCGCGCGCCGACCTCACCATCGAGCTGCGCAAGGACCAGTTCGTGCTGGCCCACGCCATCCACAAGGTGAAATAGGTGAAATAGGGACGGGTGCGGCGTCCGATCGGACGCCCGCCCGACGCCGGGGCGGACCCGTCTTCGGGACCGCCCCTTTTTTCTATTGCGCCGCCCGGCCGGGCAACGCCTCGGATTCCGCTTCGCCGAGCTCGGCGAGAATGGCTTCGCGGAGACGCGTGCGCGCCGCGTCTGCATCCCGTAGCGCGTCCGCGAGCGAGCCCAGCCCCGCTTTGGGGAGGTTCGGTGCCGCGCGCTCGATGATGCGCCGGCGCGTGGCGTGTCGGACCGATTTCGGGAGCGCGTAGAGGCGCCGGTTGAGCTCGGTCATGGTCGCGTCGTCGAAGACCCGCTCCCAGGCCTCGCGCTCGGGCCCGAAGTCGAAGTCGGCGCCCACGTTCTTCTTGACCCGCGTGCCGCGTGCCGCGGCGGTGGCGGCCTCATTCACGGTGTCGTCGTCGGCGATGACGACGCCGTAGTCGCGCTGGGCGCCCGCGCGGCTGACGAAGCCGACCACGACGTCGTGCCGCACCGCGTCCGGATCGCGCAAAAAGGGATCGCCGTAACCGGCCGCGCCCTCCATGGTCGCGGTGATGGTGTCGCCGGTCGAAACCGAAAGCTGTTCGGCCTTGCCAAGCGGCCGCTCGTCCGCCTTGCCCCGGTTCAAGAGGAACATCGGCGACGCGCCGTGCCGGCCGCCCATCACCCCCCAGCAGGGAAACCGCAGCCGGTCGAAGCCGCGCACCTGGATGGTGCAGCCTTCACCCAGCACCTCCAGCGTCATGGTCTGGCCGACGCCGCCGCGCCAGCGCCCCGGCCCGCCCGAATCGGTGGCGATGTCGTATTCGACGACGCGCAGCGCGCATTTCCCCTCGATGGTCTCGATCGGGTGGTTGTGCATGGTGTTCATGGTCACGTCGCGCCCGTCCACGCCGTCGCCGCCCTTGTACGCGCTCATGCCGCCTCGCAAGGACTGGACGATGATGACGCTCGCGTTCCCGCCTTCCGGCGCGGGCTCGGTCAGGACGATGC
>JAKZXM010000061.1:0-5951 GCA_047514975.1 Rhodospirillales bacterium | reverse complement strand
CTTGACGCCGCGTTTCAACGATTCGAGCGCGGCGATGGCCGCCATCAGTTCCATGCGGTTGTTGGTGGTCTCGGCCTCGCCGCCGGAAAGCTCCTTCTCGATCCCGCGCCAGCGCAAGAGCACCCCCCAGCCGCCCGGCCCAGGATTTCCGAGGCAGGCGCCGTCGGTGAAGATTTCGACGACGTCGCCTTCGCCGGGCTCGAGTCTCGGTCCCGGCATTTTAATCGAGCCCGTACTCGCCAGGACTCTTGATGCGCTGGTGAAAGCGCAGCTTCTCAATGAACTCACGCGGGTCCTTGCGCGTGACCATGGCCTCGGGCGGCGTGTTCAGCCAGTCGTACAGCCGCGTCAAGAGGAACCGCATCGCCGCGCCGCGGGCCAGCACGACCAGGCTGCTGATCTCGTCGGGCGTCAGTTCGCGAACCGTGCGATAGGCGTCGAGCAGGCGCCGCGCCTTGGTGACGTTGAAGGTCTTGTGTCCCTCGAAGCACCAGGCATTGAGGCAGACGGCGAGATCGTAAGCGAGAACGTCGTCGCACGCGAAATAGAAGTCGATCATTCCCGAGACGTTCTCGGCGCGGAAGAAGACGTTGTCGGGGAAGAGATCGCCGTGGATGACGCCGCCGGGAAGCGCCGTGGGCCAATGGGATTCGACGTGGTCGAGCTCGCGCCAGAGCTCGCCGGCGAGCCCCGGCTCGACCTCGTCCGCCCGGTCCGCGCACGACTCCAGCAGCGGACGCCAATCGCCAAGGGAAAGGTCGTTGCGCCGGCGCATTCCGAAATCCGCGGCCGCGACGTGGAAGCGCGCCAGCGCGCCGCCGACGCCGGTGCAGTGCTCGGGCCGGATTCGCCGCGGCCACATGCCTTCGAGGAAGCTGACGATTGCCGCCGGGCGGGCGCACAGTCGCCGAAGCGCGTTGCCGTCGCGTCCCTTGAGCGGCTTCGGCGAAGGGATTCCCTTGCCGGCCACGTGTTCCATCAGGCCGAGAAAGAACGGCAGGTCGTCGCGGCGGACGCGCCTTTCGAACAGCGTCAGGATGAACGTCCCGGACGTCGTGCCGAGCAGATAGTTCGAGTTTTCGACGCCTTCGGCGATGCCCTTGCAGCTGAGCACTTCGCCGATGTCGTACTCGCCGACGAAGGCGACCAGTTCCTCGTCCGAGACTTCGGTGTAAACGGCCATCAGGACCCCGAAACCGAACCCCGCATCGCCGTGACGGCCGTCACAGGCGCGCGTGGACGCGCACGAGCGGATCGCGATTGCTGGCTCGCCACAGGCGAAACCGAGCGACCGCGATCTGGTCTAGCCTAAGCCGCGGCTTGATCCGCCGCCAAGTCTCATAAGCGAGGGCGCGCGCCGCGGCAAGCGCCGAGACCCCGAAACGCGCACAACCACCTTGTCACGACGCGCGCGGGAGGCGATATTGGGCCCACGTCCTGCGCTGAACCGGGCTCGTAGATGGGTGTTGGGGTCTCGGGGGAACTGCCCATAGCCAATCCACGTCACGGGCTGACGTCCGCCGGGTGCCGGGATCGCGTCCTCGCCGCGTTGTTTGCTCTCGTCCTGGCCGGGTTCGCCTTCGTGCCCGCCGCGTGCGATGCGGCGGCCGGGCCGATTCGGGTTGCGCTCCTCGGCGGCGATCCGGAAACGAGCCGCCCGATCCGCAGCAATAAGTCCCATCCCCTGGTCCGGCGCTCCCAGGAGGCGCTCGCGCGGATCGGATTGTACCAGGGCCCGATCGACGGGCTGATGGGCGTCGAGACCATGGCGGCGGTTCGCCGCTACCAGAAAATCAACAACATGAACGTGACCGGTGTCGTCTCCGAGGAACTGGTCATTCAGCTCGAGACCGCTTCCAAGGTCGAGGGCCTGTTGAAGCGCCTCGACGAGGTGCGCGAGGAGCGCCAAACGGCGGCGCGCGAAGCCCTGCTCAGCCGCCCCGAGACCCGTCATCTGGTCACCGGCAAATCGGTCGAACAGGCCGATCCGACCCGCGATCCGGCCCCTTGCTTTCGCGACCCGAGCCCGCATTGCCTGTTGGCGGAGGCGTCCGAAAGCGCGAAGGCCATACCCAAGGAGGAGATGCGCGACTGGGCGCTCGGCGAGATTCTCGCTTCGCAGGCCAAGGCGGGGCTGACCGAGGATGCGATGGCCACCGTGCGGCGCATCAACGATCCCCGGTTGATCATGGTCGCGCTTCGCGACATCGCTGAATCGCTGGCCAAGGCGGGTTTTTTCGACGAAGCGCTGGCCGCGAGCAAGATTATCCCGGATTCCATGAAGATGGCCGACGCTCTCGCGTCCATCGCCGAAATCCTGGCCGAGCGCGACAACACGGAACAGGCGCGCAGGATCGTGACCGAGCTTGTCGGATTGCTGCGCACGCTCGATGACCCGCTCCGCCGGATCGCGCTTCGCACCATCGTTGCCAAGATTCTGAACCGGATCGGAGATTCGAAAGCGGCGACGGAGCAGATCGGGTTCGCGCGCCAGGAGGCCGTCTCGGACATTGCCCGCAACGAACGGGGCAAGGCCTTGCGGCACGTGGCGGCGGCGCTCGCCGAGATGGGCAGGCCCGGCGACGCGCTCACCATGATGGCGGATGTCGACAAACCCCAGGACAGGATCCCGGTGCTGGTTGCCGCCGCCGCGGCCCAGGTCGACGCCGGCGACTCGCAGCTCGCGATCGCGACGGCCGAAAACATCGAGGTCGCCCGCTACCGCGCCGTCGTGTTCGGAAACATCGCCATCGCCGAAGCCCGGGCCGGAAACTTCACCCAGGCCCGCACCACACTCGACCGGGCGCGAATCTTGAGCGCCGAGATCGGACTGCCGTACGCCAGTTCGTTCGCGGCGAGCCGCATCGCGCTGGCCCTGACCGAACTCGGCAAATCCGGCGATGTGCGGTCCTACGACGAAGCCGTGCAGGCCACGGACAAGATCGCCGACGACCAGCTGCGCGCCCACATTCTGTGGACGGTCGCCAGCGAACGGGCGCGCACCGGGGACGCCGCCGGTGCGTCGCGCACAGAGGCCCTGGCGCGCGCGGCCACGGAACAGATCAAAAGCCCCTTGAGCCGGATCTGGATGTACGGCGACATCGCCTCGAACCACCTCGCGGCCGGCGACCAGAAGGCTGCCCGCGGCGCATTTCGCAACGCCCTATTCGTGGCGGAGAGCATCCACAATCCGTGGGCCCGCGCCCGCGCGCTCGGCCGCCTTGCGGCCACGCTGACCGAGATCGACCAGGCGAGCGGATTGGACGGGCGCGACCCGGCGGGCGCTGCCGACGAAGGCGCGCGCCCGATTCGCTGATCGGGCTCCGGCGCCGCCGGCTTGTGCGGGATCGCGGCCTTCCCTAAAGTCCGCAACCCCGCCGTGTCCGGCCTTCGCGGTCGAATGGCACGAGAGTCCCGAAAGGATAGCCAATGGACAAGCCCACCGTCGCGCAGAAGGGCCCCTATGCCGTCGACGTGACCGCGGGCAAGCGTTACGCCTGGTGCCGGTGCGGACGCAGCGCCACGCAACCCCTTTGCGACGGCTCGCACAAGCCCACGGCCTTCATGCCGGTGGTCTTCACCGCGGAAAGGTCCGAAACCGTCTATTTCTGCGGGTGCAAGAATACGGCCGGACAGCCGTTTTGCGACGGAACCCATTCGACGTTGTGACGATGCGGTGCGCGATGCCCCCCGGCGCCGGCACCCCTAGGCCGGGACCGTCCGATCCCCGGCGCCGCGGCGCGCCGTTCGGGGCGTGGTTCGCGTTGCCCATTCTCACGCTGGCCGCGGGCGGGTGCGATTCGATCGGCTCCTTGTTCGAAGAAGCAGCCCCACCGCCGTGTCCGCGCATCGCCATCGTTCCCGACGCGGGCACGATTACGAAGTTCCGCGCCGGGCCCGGGCGCGACATCATCGACATCCTGTACGAGGGCGAGATCGCGGACGTGATCGTTACCCGCTGCGAAGAGGACTCGGGCGATTCCGGAGACCCGGAGTTGGCCGTGGATCTGAGTGTGTGGATCGAAGCCCGCCGGGGGCCCGCCGATCGGGACCACCAGGCGGATTTCGCGTACTTCGTCGCGGTGGCGCAATTCCTCCCCAAGCCCGAGGGCCGCGCCGAGTTCACGGTGCGTGTTCCCTTCGAAGGGAACCGGACGCGCGTCCTGGCCGCGGACACGCCGGTGACGGTGCTGATTCCCCTGGCTCGGGACGCGAGCGCCACCGAGTTCGAGATCGTCGTCGGCTTTCGCTTGAGTGCGGAAGAGCTCGAGTACAATCGGCGCCGCCACGAGGGGACGCGGTAAAGGGAACGGCGCCGGTAGGCGCGGACCCGGGTTGTTGACCTTCGCCCCTCAGCCGGTAAACTGCCCGTCTCGCCCTTCGCCTGGAATGGCGGCGGGCGGAACTAGTCCGAGGAGAACACGCCCACGGACCTCTCAGCCGACCCCTGCGGGAGAGACCGGCCCGAGACTTGACGTGCGGCCGGCGCCGAAGGAGCAACCGCCCCGGAAACTCTCAGGCAAACGGACCGCAGGGCGATGAGACTCTGGAAAGTAGGCGCGACCGAGAAACGACGCGCCTCACCGAAGATGAAACCCGGACCGTAATCGCCGATCGGCATGGCGGACGGGGAATCTTTCAGGTTCCGAGACAGAGGGGGCATCCGGCGGAGATCGCGATTCCGCCGCGTGCCGCGCGCACTGTTGGAGAACCGCGTTGATCGAACACCCCGCCCAGGAGCTGCTGCGAACGCCCCTCGATGCGCTGCACCGCGATCTGGGCGCCAAGATGGTTCCGTTCGCGGGTTATGCAATGCCGCTCCAGTACGAGGGCATTATCGCCGAACACCGCCATACGCGCGCCGCCGCCGGGCTGTTCGACGTCTCGCACATGGGCCAGGCCCGTCTTCGCGCCGCGGGCGCCGCGGAAATGCTGGAGACCATGGTCCCCGGCGACATCGTCGGACTGGCGGCGGGCCGCATGCGTTACACGGTCCTGACCAACGCCCGGGGCGGGATCCTTGACGATCTCATGGTCACGGCCACGGCCGACCATTTGTTCCTGGTGGTCAACGCCGCGTGCAAAGAGCGCGACTTCGCGCACATCGAAAAGAAGACGAAGGCGCGTTGCACGCTCGAGGTCCTGAACGACCGTGCGCTGCTCGCCCTGCAGGGGCCACGCGCGGCCGACGTTCTCGCCCGCTTCGCGCCGGCGTGCCGGAAGATGCCGTTCATGTCCGCCGAGTCCCTAAGCCTCGCCGGCGTCGGATGCTTCGTCACCCGCTCGGGTTACACCGGCGAGGACGGGTTCGAGATTTCGGCCCCCGCCGATGAGGCGGTTCGGCTGGCCGAAACGCTTATGGGCGAGCCCGAAGTCCGCCCCGCCGGGCTGGGCGCGCGCGACACGCTCCGCCTCGAAGCCGGCCTTTGCCTTTACGGCAATGACATCGACGAGACGACGACACCAGTCGAGGCCGGTCTGAGCTGGATCGTCGGCCGCCGGCGACGCGCCGAAGGAGGCTTTCCGGGCGCCGATGTCATCCTCGGCCAGATCGCCGACGGCGTCGCCAGAAAGCGCGTGGGCATTCGTCCCGACGGAAAGGCGCCGGTGCGCACCCACGCGCGCATCATGGATTCGAGCGGCGAGGCGATCGGCGAGATCACCAGCGGCGGCTTCGGCCCCTCGGTAGAAGCACCCGTCGCGATGGGTTACGTGGCGAGCGCCCATGCCGCGCCCGGAACCCCGGTCACGGTCGAGGCGCGGGGCAAGGCGCTGCCGGCGACGGTGGCCAAGCTGCCGTTCGTCGAGCTTCGGTACTTCAAGACACAGCGTTGAAGGAGAGATCCCATTTCAACTCTCAAGTTCACGAAGGATCACGAGTGGGTCCGCATCGAAGGCGACGTGGCGGTCGTCGGAATCACCGAATACGCGCAAGAGCAGCTGGGTGACAT
>JAKZXM010000060.1:0-4638 GCA_047514975.1 Rhodospirillales bacterium | reverse complement strand
ACCGACTTCGGCCGCCTGCGGCCGAACAAGATCCATGTGATGTCCTTCGTCGTCGACCCGCTCGAGTGTGCCGCCGTCGGGCGCGTCGTTCTGAACGACGTGATCGATTGCGAGCATGACGGGAGCGCCGGTGTGGACTGCATCGACGCGATCCGGCTCAGCCACCGCGGCGACGTCGGGTTCGAGAAGTAATCTCGCAAAGGGCGCGGCGCGCGCCGCCGCGACCACCGCAATCCGCGGCCCGACATCTTGCCGCGAAGCCACATTCGAACGGAGACCGCAAACCAATGGATTTCGGATTCAGCATCCCGACACGGGGGCCCTTGGCGGCGGCGCAACACGTCGTCGCGATCACGCGCAAGGCCGAGGAGCTGGGCTACGCCTACGTCGCCGTGCCGGACCACGTCATCATTCCGCGCACGTTCGCGCCCAATTACCCCTACGCCAAAGACGGCGATTTCGGCGAGGGCAAGGACGGCGACTGCCTGGAACAGATCACGCTGATCGCGTTCCTCGCCGGCGTCACGTCCACCTTACGCTTCGTCACGTCGGTCATGGTGGTACCGCACCGCAATCCGATCCTGACCGCCAAGATGCTGGCCACCATCGACGTCATGTCCGCGGGCCGGATCACGGTCGGCTGCGGGGCCGGCTGGCTGGCCGAGGAAATCGAGGCGTTGAACACCGCGCCGTTCGCCGAACGCGGCCGGGTGACGGACGAATACATCGCCGTCTTCCGCGAGCTCTGGTGCGCCGACAACCCCTCATTCGACGGTGCCTACGCCCGGTTCTCGGACATCATCTTCAGCCCCAAGCCGGTCCAGAAACCGCACCCGCCGATCTGGACCGGCGGCGAGAGTCCGCCCGCCGTACGCCGCGCGGCGCGCATCGCCGACGGCTGGTATCCCATCGGCCTCAACCCGCGCTAGCCGTTGGACACCCCGGACCGCTACGCAAGCGCGCTCGTCGAGCTCCACAGCCGGGCCGAGGCCGCGGGCCGCGACCCGGGCGCGATCGATCTCGGCCTGTTCTCCATCTGGTACGACGAGACGACCGAGGCGGCCCTGCCCGAGGGCGGGCGGCGCGCGTTGACCGGCAGCACGGAGGCCATCCTCGACGATGTCAACCGTTACGCCGAGCTCGGCGTCCGCCACTTGTCGGTGAATTTGCGGGCAGCGACGTTCGAAGGCATGGTCGAGCGGGTCGAGCGGTTCGCGGCCGACATCATCGCCCACGCGCCGGACTGACATCGCGCCGCGCCCGCAAAACGAAAGGACAGCACCATGAGGTTCGGATTCCCGACGCCCAACCGGGGCGCAATGGCCACGCCCGAGGTGCTGCCGACGCTCCTCCAGAAGGGCGAGGAGCTGGGATTCGCTTACACCTTCGTCAGCGACCACATCGTCGTTCCCAATACGATCCAGTCGCACTATCCCTACGAGCAGGCCGGCCGGTTCACGGCCTATGCGTCCGGGTGCATGGAACAGCTCGCCGAGCTCGGTTACCTCGCCGGCATCACCCGCAACCTCGGGCTGCTCACGTCGATCATGGTGGTGCCGCACCGCCACCCGATCATCGCCGCCAAGGCGCTCGCCACCATCGACGTGCTTTCGGGTGGGCGGCTGATCGTCGGTTGCGGCGCGGGGTGGCTGGCCGAAGAGTTCCAGCTCGTCGGCGCGCCGCCGTTCGAGCACCGCGGCCGCGTCACCGAGGAATACATCCAGGCGTTCAAGGAGCTCTGGACCGGCGACGCGCCCGCCTTCGACGGCGAGTTCGTCAGCTTCTCCGACGTCTCCTTCCTGCCCAAGCCGGTTCAAAAGCCGCACCCCCCGATCTGGCTCGGCGGCGACAGCCCCGCCGCCATGCGCCGCGCGGCGCGCGTGGGCGACGTCTGGTATCCGATCGGAAACAACGACACCCACCCCCTCAACACCGTCCAGCGTTACGCCGAAGCCGCGAACCGGCTCCGCGCCTACGCCGAGCGCGCGGGCCGCGACCCGGCGGACGTCGGGCTCGCGTACAAGTGCCTGAAGTACAACGAAAACGAAGCGGTAATGCTTGACAACGGCGAGCGCCAGGCGTTTTCCGGCTCGGCCGACGAGATCGCCGACGACGTCAAGCGTTTCGAAGATTTGGGCCTCGAGAACTTGACCCTCGGGCTGACCGCGCCGAGCTTGGAAGAGACTCTGGCGCGCATGGAGCGCTTCGCCGAAGACGTAATGCCCAAGACGACGGGCTAGCGCTTTATCCGTTTAGTCGGTTCCAGCCCTCACCCCCGCCCGGCCGCCCTCAAGCGTACCATTCCGTGGGCGGCCGGGCGGGGGTGAGGGCCGGTGCGAATCCACGTAAGTGGATAACGGTCTGGGCTGCGTCACTCGGCCGCGTCGGCGGCGGCCAAAGCGTGCCGAGCCGTGCGCGCGCGCGCATACTTGCGGGCCGGCGCGTTGACCACGGGCGCCAGCGGCGACGCCTTGAACGCGGCCAGGCGACGCTCCGCGTCCACGTCGCCGTAGGTGGTCGTCCTTTGCCGGGGTACGCGCCCGGCGGCGCGGATCAAAGCTTCCATGCGCCGGGGCTCCATCTCCTGGCCGTGGGCGGCGCCGGCGGCCCGCGTGATGGTCTCGTTCATGAGCGTGCCGCCCAAGTCGTTGGCGCCGGCGCGCAGACAAGCGCTGGCGCCGTCCGGGCCCATCTTCACCCAAGACGTCTGGATGTTTGGGATCAGGGGGTGGAGCGCAAGCCGCGCCACCGCGTGCATCAGCACCGCCTCGCGGAACGTCGGCCCCTTGCGCGCCCGTCCCTTGAGATAGAGCGGCGATTCCATGTGCACGAAGGGAAGCGGCACGAACTCGGTGAAGCCGCCCGTTCGCGCCTGGAGCGTGCGAACGCGCAGCAGGTGGCGCGCCCAATGGGCGGGCCCGTCCACGTGCCCGAACATGATCGTGGCCGTGGTCCGGAATCCTTCGCCGTGCGCGGCGGCCATGCACGCGAGCCATTCGGCCGTCGTGATCTTGTCCGGGCAGATGACGGCGCGGACGGCGTCGTCTAGCACCTCGGCCGCCGTCCCCGGAAGCGTGCCCAGGCCGGCCGCGCGCAACAGGCTCAGGAATTCGGCCAGCTCGAGTCCAAGCGTCCGCGCCCCCTGCCAGACCTCGAGCGGCGAGAACGCATGCACGTGGATGGCCGGCGCCGCCTCCTTCACGGCGCGGCAGATCTCGATGTAGGTCTCGCCGGAATAATCGGGGTGGATGCCTCCTTGGAGGCAGATCTCGGTCGCGCCCCGGTCCCACGCCTCGCGCGCGCGGCGCTTGATTTCGGAAAACGTCAGGTCATAGGGCGCGCCGCGCAGGTTCTGGGACAGCTTGCCCTTCGAAAACGCGCAGAACCCGCACCGGAAATAGCAGACGTTGGTGTAGTTGACGTTGCGGTTGACGACGTAGCGGACGACCTCGCCCGAGACTTGGCGGCGCAACTGGTCGGCCGCGCGCAAGACGGCGCCGAGATCGTCGCCGCGCGCACCGAAGAGCTCGACGATCTCGCCTACCGTGAGTCCCTCGCCCGAACGCGCGCGTTCGAGGATTGCGGCCAGCGCCTGGTTTCGCGCAACCCCCGCCCCGTCGGTGGGGACCACTCGCGGGGGCGGGTGAACGGCAAGCCCCGGCGCCCAACCGTCCGCTCGCGCAAACCCATCCGTATCGACGCTGCGCAACACCGGTGTACGCAGGCCCTCGTCGAGCCAGCGCGAGGCCGCGTTCGCATAGGCCGGATAGATCGCGAGACGCTCGACGAGCACGTGACCGCAAGCCGCGGTCATTTTCGCAAGCGCGTCGAGATGCGGCCAGGGCGCCTCGGGGTTCACGTGATCGGGAGTCACCGGCGAGACGCCGCCCCAGTCGTTGATGCCGGCCGCGATGAGCGGGCCGAGCCCGCCGGGGCTCAGGTTCGGCGGCGCCTGGATGTTCATCTCGGGGCCGAACAAAAGGCGAGCCACGGCGACGGTCCACAAGAGCTCGTCCAAGCTCGGCTCGGCGGCGGCGCTCATGCGGGTTCCGGGCTTGGCCCGAAAGTTCTGGATGATGATCTCTTGGACGTGGCCGTAACGCTCTTGCAGCGCGCGGATCGCAAGCAGTGATTCGACGCGTTCGGCCCGGGTCTCGCCGATGCCGATCAGGATGCCGGTGGTGAACGGAACCCAAAGCCGGCCGGCGACGGCGATCGTCTTCAGGCGCAGGCCGGGCGCCTTGTCGGGCGAGCCGAAGTGGGGGCCGCCGCGCGCGCAAAGCCGCTCGGACGCGCTTTCGAGCATGAGCCCTTGCGAGACCGAGACGCTTCTCAAGGCGGCGACGTCATCGGCGGTCATGACGCCGGGATTGACGTGGGGCAAAAGTCCGGTCTCGGCGAGCACCGCCTGGGCCGCCTCGGCGAGGTACGAGAGCGTCGTTTCGTGGCCGAGCGCGCGAAGCTCGTCGCGCGCCCCGGAATAACGAAGCTCGGGCTTGTCGCCCAGGGTAAACAGGGCTTCGGCGCAGCCGGCGGCGGCGCCCGCGCGCGCGATGTCGGCGACCTCGTCCAACGAGAGATAGGCTCGCGCGCCCCGCGTCGGCGCCTGGGCGAAGGTGCAGTAATGGCAGACGTCGC
>JAKZXM010000059.1:0-7231 GCA_047514975.1 Rhodospirillales bacterium | reverse complement strand
CCACGTCGAACAGCACGTCGTCGGTCGGCATCTCCACCTGGCGAACCTGGTCGGCGTAGGCGCCGATCAGGTGACGGGCGCCGACGTCGCCGGTGATCTCCATGATCTCGGGAAAGAACCGCCGTGCCCAAATGACCGGATTGCCCTGCTTTCCCCGGTACGTGGGAACGCAGATCGCGCTTCGGCCATCGGGATCGAACGCCCCAATCAGCCGGTCGATGGCGTCCGCGCCGATCCTGGGCATGTCGCCCAGGCACACGAGCGCGCCGTCGATGCCGTCGGGCAACGCCGAAAGCCCGCGCCCGAGCGACGTGCTCAACCCCGATTCGAAATCCGGGTTCCCGACGATGGCGAGATCCCGCTCTTGAAGCGCGGCCTGCACCCGGTCCGCCTCGTGGCCCACCACGACGATGACGGGGCGCGCCTTCGAGGCGAGCACCGCATCCGCCACGCGGGCCACCATCGGTTTCCCGTCGATCGCGGCCAGCATCTTGTTGACGCCTTGCATGCGGCTTGAACGGCCCGCCGCAAGGATGATGGCGGCGACGCGGGGTTTCGAACGCCGCCGTCGATTCCGGGGTTCGCCGCCGGCGGCGGCGCGCGGTTGCGGGCGCGCGGCGATCTCGCTCAGCAGCCCGCCCACGCCCATCGCGGCGAGATCCTCGCCGGCCACATCGAGCCCGGCGAGCAGCCTTTGCAGCACCCAGTCGATGCCGTTGAGCTTGGGCGAACGCGCGCAGCCGGGAAGGCCGATCACGCCGACCCCGCGGCCGTCCGCGCCCAACAGCAAAAGATTGCCGGGATCGACGGGCATGCCGAAGTGCTCGACACGTCCGCCGGCGCGCTCGATCGCCGCGGGAATGACGTCACGGCGGTCGGTGATCGCCGACGCGCCCACCACGAGGATCGGCGCACAGCGGCGCGCGGCCAGGGTTTCCAGGGCGCGGCACAGATCCTCGACCGCATGGGGGCAGCGGATCTCGACTTCGAGATGGCTGCCCAGGCTTTCGAGCCGGCCGCGGGTGACGGCCGCCGTCTTGTCGAGAACCGACGACCGGGTTCCGGGCAGCGTCGTCTGAACCAGACCGACGGCGTGCGGCGCACACGGCGCGATTCGCACGCGCCCCTGTTCGGCGCGAGCGCACGCGACGCACCGCGCCAGCACCTCGCCCGCCACCGCGAACGGTATGATCTTGACGGTCGCCACCAACTGTGTCGCCGCCACCACCGAATAGGGTGCGACGGTCGCCAGCGTGACGGCCTCGTCCACCGCGTTCAGCCGCTTCACGCCGTCCGCATCGACGACCGCCACGCCGCGGTCGCGAGCGAACAGATTGACCCGGCCGGTGAACGGCCGGCCCGCGGAAACGCCCGGTCCCGTCACGGCCTCGGCGATTTTGCGCGCGGCCTCGTCCTCGCCCACGTCGCCTTCTTCGAGCCGTGCCGCGATGACCTCGGCTATTCCGGCGGCGAGCAAGTCGTCGACGTCGCGCCGATCGAGGATGCGTCCCTTCTTGAACACGCGGTCTTCGGCCTTGAGGCCGTGGGCGAGGATCGCGCCTTCGGCCTCGGACGCCGGCATGGCGCCGAACTTCACGCGGCCTTCCCTCGCCTTCGGGACCCGCCGACGCGATCGCCGGGACGCGCGTTTCCGAGCGCCCGGCCCAGCTCCTTCAGGCTATTCAGGTTGTGGACCGGCCGGAACTCGTCGACGTGGGGCAAGATGGCGCGCACACCCAGTGCCTTCGGTTCGAACCGCTCGTAGCGCAACAGCGGATTAAGCCAGATAAGCCGGCGGCACGAGACGTGCAGGCGCTCCATCTCGCGCCCCAGTCCCTCGCCCGCATCGCGATCCAGCCCGTCACTGATGAACAGCACGACGGATTCGTGCGTGGGCACGCGCCTCGACCACGACTTGTTGAAGGCGCCGACGCTATGCCCGATCCGGGTGCCCCCGCCCCAATCGTGGACCGCCGCGGCGACGTTCTCGAGGGCCGTGTCCACGTCCCTTCCGCCAAGCGCCCTGGTGACGTTGCTGAGGCGCGTGCCGAACAGGAACGCGTGCACCCGGTCGTGGCCGTTGGCAAGCGCGTGCAGGAAATGAAGCAGCATGCGCGCGTAGCGGTCCATGGAGCCGGAGATGTCGCAGAGGATCACCAGCGGCGGCGGTCGCGTGCGCTTCCGCCGCCTCGCCAGGGGGATGATATCGGCGCCGCAGCGCATGGCGGCGCGCATGGTCTTTCGCATGTCGACGCGATCGGCCGACGAGCCCGGCCGGAACCGGCGCGTCGGCACGCGGGCAAGCTCGGCGCCGAAAGCGCCGACGGCTTCGGCGGCGGCGGCGAATTCGTCTGCCGTCATGGTCTCGAAGTCCTTCTCGCCCAGGACTTCGGCCGCGCTCCACGTTAAGGCCGCGTCGAACGCGGGGGCGTCCGGCTCGCGTTCGCGGGCTTGAGGGCGTCCGGGCCGGTCGCTCGCAAGCGCGTCGGCGACGCGTCGGCGCAACGCGCGATCCTCCGTGCGCTTACCGTCGGCCGTCATCCTTGGGGCCACGAGCGCCATCGTTCGCTCGAAGATGTCCGGATTTCGCCAAAAGACCTCGAAGGTCTGGTCGAAGACCTCGTGCTGGTCGCGCTTGTTCACCAGGACCGCGTGTAACGCCCAGTAGAAGTCGTCTCGCCTCGAGACCCCGGCCGCGGCGGCGGCGCGGACGGCGTCCAGCGCCCTTCCCGGCCCGACCGGCAATCCGGCGGCGCGCAGGATACGGGCGAAGTGCACGATATTGTCGGCCAGCCGCCCGTCGCTTCCGTCACTTCCGTCGCTTCCGTCGGTGCGACGCGCCGGCGAATCGACGATCATGGCCCCGGGGTGCCTCGCGCCACCTCCGAGATGACCAGCTCGACGAGCCGGCCCGCTTCGGCACCCCTGATTTTCGCGATGTCGTCCTGGTACTTCAGAAGCGCCCCCAAGGTATCGTTCACGATCGCGGGATCAAGCGTCACGCAATCGAGCTGGGTCAGCGCGCCTGCCCAATCGATGGTTTCCGCAACACCCGGAAGCTTGAACAGGTCCGCGCCGCGCAGTTTCTGAACGAATCCGACGATCTGGGCGGAAAGCGCCGCCGGGGCGTCGGGCGCCTTCACCTTGAGGATCGCGAGTTCGCGCTCGGCATCCGGATAGTCCACCCAGTAATAGAAGCAGCGGCGCTTGAGCGCGTCGTGAATCTCGCGCGTCCGATTGGAGGTGACGACGACCACGGGCGGCTCGGGCGCCGAGAGGGTTCCGATCTCGGGGATCGTGATCTGAAAGTCCGACAGGAACTCGAGCAGATAGGCCTCGAACGGCCCGTCCGCCCGGTCGATCTCGTCGATCAGAAGGACCGGCGGCCCCTCGGGGCCCTGGTCCAGCGCCGTGAGCAGAGGACGCTTGATGAGGAAACGTTCGCTGAAGAGGTCGTCTTCGATGCTGGCGCGGTCCCTCTCGCCGGCCACCTCGGCAAGCCGGATCTCGACCATTTGCCGGGCGTAGTTCCACTCGTACACCGCGGACGCCACGTCGAGCCCCTCGTAGCACTGGAGGCGCAACAGCCGGCGGTCGAGCGTTTCGGCGAGAACCTTGGCGATCTCCGTCTTGCCGACACCCGCCTCGCCCTCGACGAACAACGGCCGCTTCAACGACAGCGCGAGATAGAGCGCGGTCGCTAGGCTGCGGTCGGCCACGTAGTGCCCGCGCCCCAGAAGTGCCAGCGTCGCGTCCACCGAGCGCGGCAGGGCCGTCATCGGGACGGGCTCGTCATCCTTGTCCCGTGTTCGGCCAAAGACACACCGCGGATGCGATCAGGCACAGGCGGCCACCGCCCGCCTGGCCATGACGCCGATGAGATGGGCCCGGTATTCGGCGCCGGCGTGGATGTCGGCGTTCAGGCCGTCCGCAGGCACGGCGATGCTGTTCAAGGCGTCGGGGGCGAAATCGCCGGCGAGCGCTTCTTCCATCTCGGGCACGCGGAACACGCCTTGATCTCCCGCACCAGTGACCGCGACCCGGACCGCGCCGGAGACGCGGGCGACGAACACGCCGACCGGCGCATAGCGGCTCGCGGGGTTCGGGAACTTCGCGTAAGCGGCCGCCTCGGCCACGGGGAAACGGACCGCGGTGACGATCTCGTCGACCTCGAGCGCGGTCTCGAAAAGGCCGGTGAAGTAGTCGTCCGCCGCGATCTCGCGCCGGTTCGTCGTGACCGTCGCCCCCAGCCCAAGACACGCCGCCGGATAATCGGCCGCCGGGTCGTTGTTGGCGATGGACCCGCCGAGGGTCCCGCGGTTGCGCACCTGGGCGTCGCCGATTCCGTCGGCAAGCGCGGCGAGCGCGGGAATTCGCTCCTTGATGCCGGCGGAGGCGGCAACCGAGGCGTGCCGCACCAGCGCGCCGGCGCGCACCGATTCCTGGGATGCCTCGAGGTCCGACAGCCCGTCGATTCCTGATATGTCGATAACGTCCGACGGCGAGGCGAGACGCAGCCGGAGCGTCGGAATCAGGGTCATGCCGCCGGCGAGGTAAACGCCGTCTTCGGCCGCGGCGCGCAGGCGCACGGCGTCTTCGAGGTCGCGAGGCCGGTGGTATTTGAAATCGTACATCGACTTGCCCCTCCCCTTACGCCGCCGCCCGGGCGTCGCGGATGGCCCGCCACACCTTTTCCGGCGTCGCCGGCGTCTCGACGTGGGTGACGCCGAGCGCAGCCAGCGCGTCGACCACCGCGTTTATTACGGCGGCCGTCGAGGCGATGGTTCCAGTCTCTCCGCATCCCTTCACGCCAAGCGGGTTGTGAGGGCAAAGGGTTTCCTGCGCGCCTACCTTGAAGCTCGGCAGGTCCTTCGCCCGCGGCATGCAATAATCGTTGTACGAACCTGTCACGAGCTGACCCGTGGCGCGATCGTAGACGCAGTCCTCGAGCAGGGCTTGGCCGACGCCGTGGGTGACGCCGCCGTGGACCTGGCCTTCGACGACCATGGGATTGATCATCCGGCCCACGTCGTCGACCGCAGTGTAGTCGACGATCTCCACGATCCCGGTCTCGGGATCGATCTCGACCTCGCAGATGTGGCAGCCGAACGGGAACGTAAAGTTGACGGGGTCGTAGAACGCCGATTCGTCGAGCCCCGGCTCCAAGGTCTCGAGGGGATAGTTGTGCGGCACGTAGGCTGAAAGGGCGACATCACCAATGCCCAACGTCCTGTCGGTGCCGGCAACGGTGAACGTACCGTCGGCGAACTCGATGTCCGCCTCGGCGGCCTCGAGCGTGTGGGCGGCGATCTTCTTGCCCTTGTCTATGATCTTGTCGATCGCCTTGACCATCGCCGAGCCGCCCACCGCCAGCGAACGCGAGCCGTAGGTTCCCATTCCGAACGGAACGCGGTCGGTATCGCCGTGAACCACCTCGACGTTTTCGAACGGCACACCAAGTCGGTCGGCGACGATCTGGGCGAAGGTGGTCTCGTGGCTCTGTCCGTGGCTGTGGGAGCCGGTGAACACCGTGACCGAGCCGGTCGGGTGGACGCGCACCTCGGCCGCCTCGTACAGCCCGGCCCGGGCGCCGATGGCCCCGGCGACGTTGGAGGGGGCGAGGCCGCACGCCTCGATATACGTGGCGAAACCGAGTCCCCTCAATTTTCCCGCCTTGCTTGACTCGTCTCTGCGCCGCTCGAACCCGTCGGCGTCGGCGAGTTTGAGCGCCTGATCGAGGGCTCCGACGTAGTTGCCGCTGTCGTACTGAAGGGCCACCGGCGTCTGATAGGGAAACGCGTCCGGGGGAATGAGGTTGCGCCGGCGCAGTTCCACCCGGTCGATCCCCGCTACCTGCGCCGCACAGTCGACGAGACGCTCGATCAGGAACGTTGCCTCCGGCCGCCCCGCGCCCCTGAGAGCGTCGGTGGGTGTGGTGTTGGTGAACACCGCCGTCACATGGCAGTGGATGGCGGGCGTCGTGTACTGGCCGGCCAACAGGGTACCGTACAGATAGGTCGGAATGAGCGGCCCGAAGGTCGAAAGATAGGCGCCCAGGCTCGCCTTGGTGGTCACTCGGAGCCCGAGAAACTTCCCGTTCTCGTCGAGGGCGAGTTCCCCATGGGTCACGTGGTCGCGGCCGTGGGTATCGGACAGGAACGATTCGGAACGTTCGGCGGTCCACTTGACGGGCCGTCCCACCTTCTTCGCCGCCCACGTGACGATGACCTCTTCCGGATAATGAGGGATCTTGGAGCCGAAGCCGCCACCCACGTCGGGCGACACCACGCGCAGCTTGTGCTCCGGGATATGAAGCACGAACGCCCCCATCAACAGACGGGTCACGTGGGGGTTCTGGCTGGTGGTGGTGAGGGTATACCTGTCGGTTCCGGCATTGTATTCGCCGATCGCGGCGCGTGGCTCGATGGCGTTGGGAATCAACCGGTTGTTGACGAGGTCGATTTTCGCCACCTGGTGGGCCTTGGCGAACGCCTCCTCGGTCGCCTCCTTGTCGCCGATTTCCCATTCGAAGCAGACGTTGTTTGGCGCGTCCGCGTGAAGTTGGGGCGCCCCTGGCGCGGCAGCGTCAGCCGGCGAGATCACGCATGGGAGCTCCTCGTAATCGACGTTGAGCTTCTCGGCCGCGTCTTTCGCCTGCTCCAGCGTCTCGGCCACCACCACCGCGACCCGGTCGCCGACGAAACGCAGCGTATCGCCGGCCAATGCAGGGTACGGCGGCTCCTTCATCGGTTTGGCGTCGGGGGCAAAGCCGCAAGGGAGTCCGCCCACACCGTCCGCCTCCATGTCCTTGCCCGTCAAGACCGCGACCACCCCGGGCGCTTTCTCCGCGTCGTCTTTGGTGATGCCCTTGATTTTCGCATGCGCATGGGGGCTGCGCACGATGAAGGCGTATGCCTGCCCGGGGCGGGTGATGTCGTCGGTGTAGTTGCCCCGGCCGGTGAGAAAGCGAAAATCCTCGGTCCGACGCACCGATGCGCCAATTCCCGTTTCCGACATCGCCTTATCCTCCCATCGCTTGCGCGCCCGCCCTGATGGCCTTGACGATGTTATGGTAGCCCGTGCACCGGCACAGGTTGCCGTCCAGCCATTCGCGGATTTCGTTTTCCGAGGGATCGGGGTTCCTGGTTACGAGATCGATGGCGCTGATGACCATGCCCGGCGTGCAGAAACCGCATTGCAGCGCGTGGTGTTCGCGGAACGCGTCCTGCAT
>JAKZXM010000058.1:0-9314 GCA_047514975.1 Rhodospirillales bacterium | reverse complement strand
CCTTGGGGCGGGATGTGGGCTGGAACCGACTTAACGGATAAGGCGCTAGACCGGATCGCGGTCGGTTGGAATCGCCTGCGTCGATCCAGCGGGCGCGTGAATCTGGTCGACACTATGGTGATCGAGCGGATTCACGCGTTTTATTGGAGCCGCATCGCGGTTCCAATCAACTGCGATCCGCTCTCGGCGTCACTCCACCCAAGTGACGGTCTTGCCCACGACGCGGGTCGCGAACGGGCGGAGCCGCGCGTCGAGGCATGGCCCCCACACGCAAACCCCGTCTTCGATGCGAAACAGCGCCCCGTGGTTCACGCACAGGATGTGCGTGGCTTGCGCGTTCAGGAAGCGGCCCGGCGTGAAATCGAGCGGCAGGTCCTGATGGGGACACACGTTGCGATAGACGAACACCCGGCGCCCGCGCCGAACGGCGATCAGGGACCAGGTCTCGCCCGCGATCTCGGCGACCAGGGCGGCGGACCCGCCGTCCGCGATGTCGTCGAGCCGGCACAGGGCGCGCGGCGCCGGGCGCGCGGGCGGGCGCGTCCCGGGCGCGTCGTTCACGCCTCGATGCCCCCTTTCTCGCAGAGGATCCGCCACGCCTTGGCGTCGATCGGCATGACGCTGAGACGCGAGTGGCGGACCAGCGCCAAGTGGTCCAGGCGCCCGTCGGTCTTGACGTCGGCCAGGGTGACCGGGCGCGCCAACGGCCCGACGGCCTTGAAATCCACCATGCCGAAGCGTCCCGAGGCATCTGTCGGGTCCGCATAGTAGGTCTTCACCACCTCGAGCACGCCCACGATCTGGCGCTCGATTCCCGAGTGGTAGAAGAACGCGCCGTCGCCGATCCGCATGGCCTTCATGTTGTTCGCGGCCTGATGGTTGCGGACCCCGTCCCATTCGGCGACGCCCGCGGCCGCGTGCTGGTCCCACGACCAGGCCCCGGGCTCCGACTTCACCAGCCAATACGCCATCGCTTCCCTCCTGCCTGCGTTGCCGACCGCGCGCTTAAGCCCCCGAATCGCTCTCTTCGCCGAGGAGCCCGCCGGAGAGTCCGCCGGGGAGTCCGCCGGGGAGTCCGAAAGTCTCCTCGCCGAAGGGGCGCGCGAGAAGCCCCCGTATCACTTCGTCCACGGGTTCGCCCCGGTTGACGACCGCGTCCACGGCGGCCGCGATCGGCATGTCGACGCCGATGCCGCGCGCCAGCGCGTTAACGGATGACGCCGTGGACACCCCCTCGGCGACCGAGGTGCGCGCGGCCAGGATGTCGGCCAGCGCCTCGTCCCGGCCGAGCGCGACCCCGAGCGAGAAATTGCGCGATTGCATGGCGTTGCATGTCAGCGTCAGATCGCCGAGCCCGGAAAGCCCCATGAAAGTCTCGATCCGCGCCCCCTTCGCCAGCCCGAGGCGCGTGATCTCGGCGAGGCCGCGGGTGATGAGCGCGGCCCGCGCATTGTCGCCCAGGCCCTTGCCCTCGACGATGCCGCACGCGATGGCGAGCACGTTCTTGACCGCGCCGCCGATCTCGGCGCCGATCACGTCATTGCTTCGGTAGATGCGAAAGGTGGGCGCACCCAGCGCGCCCGTGACGTCCGCGGCCACGCCCGCATCCCTCGCGGCCAGGGTCACCGCGGTGGGGTGCGCGAGCGCGACCTCGGCGGCGAAGCTCGGCCCGCTCAGCACCGCGATCGGGGCCCCGGGCAGGGTTTCGGCGACGATCTCGCTCATCAGCGCCGAGGTTTCGCGCTCGATCCCCTTGGCGCAGATCACCGCGGGCACGCCGGCGCGCCAGGCGGGCGCGAGGGCGGTGCAGGTTTCGCGCAGGAACTGGGCGGGGACCACCAGAAGCACCGCGTCCGCGTCCGCGGCCCGGGTTAGCTCTCCGGTCACGGCGATGGCGGAATCAAGCGTGATGCCGGGCAGGAAGCGTGGGTTCTCGCGAAGCGTTTCGATATCCGCGACCACTTCGCGCTCGCGCGCCCACACCATCACGTCGCGCCCCGCGCGGCGCGCAACGACCGCTAGCGCCGTTCCCCAGGCGCCGGCGCCGACGATGCCGATGGTCTTCAAGCGCGCGGTCTCCCCAGCTCGTGGACCGGCCCCCGTTATCGCCCGATGCGTGCCGGTGGGGCAAGGGGGGGGCGGAGGGGGCCGCGACGAAAGTTGCAGCCGCGCGCGGGGGGTGGTTATCCTGGGGACCGCAACCGCAAAGGGGGGTGAGATGGAAACGCGCGCACTCGGCCGGACCGGCCTCGAGGTGTCTGCGCTCGGGTTCGGGGGCTCGCCGGTCGGGCACCTGGCGATCGAACAGGGCCGCGTCACCGAGGTGGTCAATCAGATTTTGGATGGGGGCGTCAACTTGATCGACACGGCCGCCAGCTACCTCGGCTCGGAAGCGGCGATCGGCGCGGCCGTCGGCCATCGGCGCGACGAATTCGTGCTGGTCTCGAAGTGCGGCCAGGCGTTCGACGACTTGGAAGGCGCGGCGTGGTCGGCCCAGGCCATTACCCAGACGGTGGACCGGGCGCTCAAGCGGCTCGGGACCGACCATCTGGACGTGATGCTGTTGCATTCGTGCGATCTCGACGTCTTGATAAACGGCGAGGCGGTCGCGGCCCTGGTGGCGGCACGCGAAGCCGGCAAGATCCGCTTCGCCGGCTATTCCGGCGACAACGAGGCCGCGGTCCATGCCGCCGGGCTCGACGCGATCGACGTGATCGAGACCTCACTCAGCATCTGCGATCTGGCGAACCTGGGCGGCGTCGTGGCGGAAGCGAGCCGTCGCGGCTTGGGCGTGATCGCCAAGCGCCCGATCGCCAACGCGGCGTGGAAGGACGCCTCCGAGCAGGAGGGCATTTACGTGAACTACGCCCAGGTCTATTCCGAGCGGCTCAAGAAGATGGCCATCACGCCCGCCGATCTGGGCTTCGACGGCGAGCCGGCCGACGTGTGGCCCGAGATCGCGCTCCGGTTTACCCTGTCTTTGCCGGGGGTCTCGAGCGCCATCGTCGGCACCACCAGATGCGAAAGTGCCGCGCGCAACCTGGAATCCTGGGCCAAGGGGCCGCTTCCCGAAGCGGCCGTCGAGCGCATCCGCCAAGCCTTCGCCGCCGCCGAGGCCGCCGCAGGTGAAACCTGGGAGGGAAGGCGCTAGCGAACAAACGGCCCGGACCGGTGACGGGCGCGGGCAAATCCTGTGCGAGCGGTATCTGGGCATGAAAACTCTTGCCCCGGCGGCCATTGCGCGCCATGGTGGGGGCCGGTTTCAACAACGGAAAGGAGGTGATCCAGTGTCTCATTATCGTTTACGGCCGTCGGCCGCCCGGGCCTGGATAGTCGCCGCCGCGCGGAGAATCCGCTTCTGACGCGACGCATCCCGGCCCCTAGACCAGATCGTGGTCGCCCGCAATCGCTTGGCCGCGATGCGCCGACCACGTGAATCGGGTCTAGCCTGTTGAGATAGAGCGGATTCACGCAGCCGATCGCAACCGCCTCGCGGTTCCGATCAACCACGATCCGCTCTATGGCCGAAGTCCGACAATGGAAGGGCCGCCCCGATTTGGGCGGCCCTTCTCTTTGGCCGACTGGATTGTCATCCACGCACGTGGAATCGCACCCGCCCGCGCTCCCGCCCGGTCGACCCAATCCTTCGGTGGTGTGAGCTTTCCGGGAAGACGCGCCCGCCGGAGGCGCATGAACGGGGAACGCAGCTCTACAGGAACGACGTCAGCTCGGGTCTGGGCGGCGGGCCGAAGATCTCCTCGAACGTGCGCGCGATGGACAAGAGCCGTCCGTCCGCGCCGCCCGGACACATGAGCTGGAGGCCGACCGGAAGCCCGCCCGCGAGCCCGTGGACGGGCGTCGATGAGGCGCACAGCCCGAAGTAGCTGGCCGCGGGCGTGTTGGGCCATTGGTTGGGGGGCGTGGGCGGCCGGGCTTCGGCCTCGGCGCGGCTGACCACCGGCGCCGGCACCGTGGGCCGGGTCGGCGTCACCCAGCCGTCGAAGCCTTGCATGCGGCGCCGAGCGATTCCGCGAAGCTCGCGGTGGCGCCACAACAGACGGATGTAGGTGTCGGCCGAAACGTCCAGGCCGGCGTCGCCGCGGGCCGCCACCAGCGGGTCCATCTCACCTCGGTGGGCGAGGAAGCGCGCGCGCCCCATGACCGCGATCATCTCGATGGGCAGGAAGTTGACGAAGGACTCCACGACCTCGGCCGCCTCGGGCACGTCCACGGGTACGATCTCGACGCCGGCGGCGGCGAGACCTGCGAGCGCCTCGGCCGTCGTCCGCTCGACATCCGCGTCGAGGCCGTCGAAGAAAAGCGGCGATGGTCGGCCCAAGCGCAAGCCCCGCGCCGGCAACGGCGCCGGCACCGGAGCCCCGGTAAGGCCGGAGAAAACCTGGGCCGCGTCGGCCGCGGTCCGGGTGAGCGGCCCCAACGTGTCGAGGGTCGGAACCAGGGGATAGACGCCGTCGGTGGGCCACAGCCCCTTGGTGGTCTTCAACCCGAAGACCCCGCAATGGGCGGCGGGGCCTCGAACCGAGCCGGTGGTGTCGGAGCCGATGGCGAAGCCGCAAAGCCCAGCCGCCATCGCCACGCCCGAGCCGCTCGACGATCCCGAGGGCTCGCGCTGGGTCACGGCGTCCCAGGGGTTCCACGGCGTGCCGCGGACGTAGTTGACGCCGGTGCCGCCGGCGGCGAACTCCACCGTCTTGACTTTGCCGAGGATCACGCAGCCGGCGCGCCTGAGCATGCCGACGAAGGCGCCTTCGGGGCCGATCAAGTCGGCGACGTCGACGTTGGAGCCGGCGGTGGTGGGCATACCCTCAGTGGCGATGATGTCCTTGAGGGCCACCGGCACCCCCATCAGGGGGCCGAGATCGGTGCCCGCCGCCAACAGCCTGTCCAGCGCCCGGGCTGTGGCCAGGGCGGTCTCGGCGGCGACGTGCTCGAAAGCCCCGAGCCGCGCATCAAGGGCGGCGATTCGCTCGAGATAGGCCGCGACGGTGGCGGCGATGGTGGTCTCGCCGCGCCGGATGCGGGCCGCGAAGCCGGCGATGCCGTCCGCCGCCATGGGATCGGGCACCAGTGCCGCCATCGCGGGCGTCCCCCCTTCGCGAGTTGCGCGCCTTCGGCGCCGGAGCCTCGTTATCGCGCGGAGCGCGCGGCCGGGCAAGCGGCGTCGCGCAAGCGGGCGAAGCGGCGTCACGTGATGGCGACGATGCCGAAGCCGGCCCTCGGCTTAGCCGGGATTCGAAATCCGTCCCCGGTCCGGCGTAGACTGGGGCGCCGGGCTCTCGGGCGCGGTGAAGCGGACGAGGAGGACGATCCCATGCGATTTTGCATCGACGCGGTGGACGCGCACGCCCAAGGCCAGCACGGTCGAGTCGTGCTGGGCGGCGTGGGCGTCCTCGACGTGCCGGGCGCGACCATGTTCGAGAAGATGAAGCACTTCGAGCAGAAGGCCGACTGGTTCCGCCGCTGGATGCTGCGCGAACCGCGCGGCAACCCGCAATGCTGCGTCAACGTGGTGCTGCCGCCGACGATGCCCGAGGCCGACGCCGGTGACGTGATCATGGAGCAGCAGCAGTATTACGCCGCCATGTCGGGGACCAACACCATCATCGTCGCGACCGTGCTGTTGGAGACCGGCGTCCTGCCCATGGTCGAGCCGGTGACGGAACTGATCCTGGAGCCCCCGGCCGGACTGATCCGCGTCCGCGCGCACTGCGATGGCGGCCGAGTGCGGCTGGTGGAGTTCCAGAACGTGCCCTCGTTCGTGACCCGGCTCGACGCGGCGATCACCGTCGAGGGCCACGGCGAGGTCACCGTGGACGTCGCCTTCGGGGGCATGGCGAAAGTGCTGATCGACGTCCGCCAACTCGGGCTCGAGATCGCGCCTGAGCATGGTTACGCGCTCCGCGAGGCGGCCCTCGCTGTCGCCGCGGCGGCGAGCGAGCAGATCGGGTTCCGCCACCCCCTGAACGCCGAGTTGAACACGATCGAGAGCGCGGTCCTCTACCAGCCGCCCAGCAAGCCGGGAGGCAACATTCGTCAGACCACGGTCAACATCGGGGGCCAGATGGATCGGACCCCGGCCGGGACCGGGGCCTCGGCGATGACGGCGGTGCTTTACGAAAAGGGGCGGGTCGGGCTCGACGAGCCGTTCGAGATCGAGGGCATGTTTGCAAATCCCTTCCGATGCCGGGTGGTCGAAGAGGTCTCGGTCGGCGATCTAAAGGCGATCGTGCCCGAGATCGGCGGGCGGGCCTGGATCACCGCGTACGCCAAATACGTGCTGATGGAGGACGATCCGTTCCCCGAGGGGTTCATCGTCGGCGATCTTTGGCCGATGGCGAACGTCGGCTCGAGCGCGGCCAAGCTGGCGGCGGCGGGACGATAGGGTTTTATCCGTTCGGTCGGCCCCGGCCCGCGCTCCCGCCCGGCCGCCCAGCGTCGTCCGCGTACGCCCGGCGCTGATCGAGCGGCCAGCGGGGGCGCGCCCTGAAGTCCAGTTCGTCCGTCAGCCCGCGCCGCAATCGCTCGAGGCCGGCCCAGGCGATCATGGCGCCGTTGTCGGTACAAAGCTCGGGCGGCGGCGCGACGAGCCGCATTCCACACCGGTCCGCCAACTCGCCGAGCCGCCGGCGGACGGTTTGGTTCGCGGCCACGCCTCCGGCGACCACCAGGGTGCGGGCGCCCGGGTGGCGTTCGCGGAACGCTGAGACGGCGTTCGCGCAGCGATCGACCAGAACGTCGCCCACCGCCGCCTGGAAGGACGCGGCGATGTCGGCCACGTCCTCATGGTCCGGCGCGGCGTCCGGCAGCGCCGCCACCGCGTGCCGCACCGCCGTCTTCAGGCCGGAAAACGAGAAATCGCACCCCGGCCTTCCCTTCATCGGACGGGGAAGGGCGAACCGGGCCGCATCGCCGCCGGGCGCGGCGCGTTCGATCTCGGGACCGCCAGGGAAACCAAGCCCCAGCATCTTGGCGACCTTGTCGAAGGCCTCGCCGACGGCGTCGTCGAGGGTGGTTCCGAGCAACCGGTACGAGCCCACGTCTTCCGCGATCAACAGCTGGCAGTGGCCGCCGGTCGCCAGCAGGACGAGGAACGGGAACTCGACGCCGTCGGTGAGCCGCACCGTCAGCGCGTGCCCCTCCAGGTGGTTGACCGCGACGAAGGGAACGCCCAGCACCAGCGCGATCGCCTTCGCCGCCGTCGTGCCGACCATGACCCCGCCGATCAGGCCCGGCCCGGCCGCCGCCGCGACCGCGTCCAGGTCCTCGAAGCCGACGCCGGCCTCGTACATCGCCCGACGCACAAGCCCCTCGATGTGATCGAGGTGGGCGCGCGCGGCGATCTCGGGCACCACGCCGCCGAATGGGCGATGCTCGTCCATCTGCGAAAGGACGACGTTCGCCAGAATCTCGCGCTCGTCGGTCACCAGCCCGACGGCGGTTTCGTCGCAACTGGTCTCGAGTCCCAATACGATCATCGAAAAAGCGTCTTGTCCGCAGGCTCGGGGCCTTTACTTTAAACTTTCTATAGCGCTTGCGTCCTCGGCGCACAAAGATCGCGTGGTTCGATCGCGAAGGGGGATGAGGGATGGCGACGCCACTCTTGCGGATTGGCACGCGGGGAAGCCCGCTCGCGCTCGCCCAGACCGAAGAGGCGCGGGCGCGGCTGGTCGCGCGCCACCCGGAACTGGCCACGGAAGGCGCGATCGAGGTGGTCGTGATCCGCACCACCGGCGACAAGATCCGCGATCGACCCCTTCGCGACGTCGGTGGCAAGGGCTTGTTCACCAAGGAGCTCGACGAGGCCATGCTGGAGCACCGGATCGACATCGCGGTGAACTCGGTGAAGGACCTGCCCGCGCTGCTCGCGGACGGGATCGTGATCGCGGCTTCGCTACCGCGTGAGGACCCGCGCGACGCCTTCGTCTCGGCAAAGGCGAAGACGCTCAAGGACCTTCCGTCGGGGAGCGTGGTCGGGACCTCGTCGCCGCGGCGACGCGCCCAGATCCTGCACCTGCGGCCCGATCTGCGGATCGCGGATCTGCGCGGCAACGTCGACACCCGGATCCGGAAGATCGCCGACGGAGACGCGGACGCCACCTATCTTGCGCTGGCGGGCTTGAAACGGCTGGGACGGGCCGCCGCCGCTTCCCACATCGTCTCGACCGACGAGATGCTGCCGGCCGCCGGCCAGGGCGCCATTGGAATCACCTGCCGCGCCGCCGACGACCTACGGCTCGCGCTTCTCGGCGCCATGGACGATGAGGCGACGACGCGCGCGATCGGCGCCGAACGGGCGATGCTCGCAGCCCTTGGGGGTTCCTGCTACACGCCCATCGCGGCGCTGTGCACGCGATCTGAGAGCGGTCTCGGACTCGAGGGACTTATCGCCGAGCCCGACGGCAAGAGGCTTTGGCGGACGCGGCGCGAAGGGCCGCCGGACGAGGCCGAGGCCATGGGCCGCGACGCCGCCGCCGAGTTGCTGCGGCGCGCGGGTCCCGGGTTCATCGCTTCCTTGGGTTGAAGACGGGACGGGCAGGTTGCGAGTTCTCGTCACGCGGCCGGAACACGACGCGATTGCCCTCGCCCGGCTGCTCGGCGAGCGCGGGATCGATGCGGTGATCGAGCCCCTTCTCGTCATCGGATACGAACCGCCGGCCGACCTCGATCTCGAAGGCATCCAGGCGGTGCTGATGACCAGCGCCAACGGCGCGCGGGCTCTCGCCGCGGCGACGGAGCGGCGTGATCTCCCCGTGTTTGCCGTCGGCGACGCGACCGCCCGGGCCGCGGACGAAGCCGGGTTCCGGGCGATCGAAAACGCGGCCGGCGACGTGGACGCGCTTGCCGATCTGGTCAAGGAGCGTCTCGACCCCGGCGCGGGCGGGCTCGTCCACGTGGCCGCGTCCGAGGTCGCGGGCGAGTTGGGCGGCGCCTTGCGCGCAAGCGGCTTCGCCTATCGCCGCGAGATCCTTTATCGCGCCCGCCGGGCGACGGCGTTCTCGGAAGCCGCCCGCCGGGCGCTTCGGGATCACGCGCTCGACGGTGCGTTGTTTTTCTCTCCCCGCACCGCCCGGACCTTTGCTAGTTTGGTTCTCGACGATCGCCTGTGCGAGTATTGCGAGGACATGGTGGCGTTCTGCCTGAGCGCGGCGGTGGCGGGTGAGCTTGCGGCCCTTCCCTGGCGCGCGGTTCGCATCGCCCGCCGGCCCGACCAGGGCTCGCTCGTGGCCTTGGTCGAGGACATGGCCGGGAGCGGCGCCGGCGGACACCGGGACAACCCCTGAGGCGGTCGGGGC
>JAKZXM010000057.1:0-5812 GCA_047514975.1 Rhodospirillales bacterium | reverse complement strand
GCTTCGTATACTACGCGTTGCACAATCCGCAAATTCCGCAAGAGGACACACGCACATGGATCTCAAAGACAGCCAGACGATGCAGAACCTGAAAGACGCTTTCGCCGGGGAATCCCAGGCGAACCGGCGTTACCTCTACTTCGCCGCGAAAGCCGACGTGGAAGGTGAAAATGACGTCTCGGCAGTATTCCGCTCCACGGCGGAAGGCGAGACCGGCCATGCCCACGGCCACCTCGAATACCTGGAAGCTGTCGGCGACCCGGCCACCGGCCTGCCCATCGGCACCACCAGCGACAACCTGAAGGCTGCTATCGCCGGCGAGACCCACGAGTACACGGACATGTACCCGGGCATGGCGAAGACCGCCCGCGAGGAGGGATTCGACGAGATCGCCGAGTGGTTTGAAACCCTCGCCAAGGCCGAGAAATCCCACGCCGGGCGCTTTCAAAAGGCGCTTGAGGCCATGGACGCCTAGGGTCCAAGCCCGTATCGCAATGGCCGGTGGAGGCTGAGCGGTGCCGTCTCAGCCCCGGCGCCGGTCCGATCCCGGTCCCGCGATCCGCGAACGCAAACCCTAAACGAAGAGACCATCATGGGCGAAGGCGGCCTGGGCGCGCCGGAACGGCGGCCCATCGCATGGCGGGACGACGAATTTCTCGATCCCGGAAAGCTGGACGCCGAGATGCGGCGCGTCTTCGACGTTTGTCACGGGTGCCGCCGCTGCTTCAACCTTTGCGGTAGCTTTCCGCGGCTCTTCGATCTGATCGACGGCACCGAAAGCGGCGAACTCGACGGTGTCGCGAGCGCCGACTTCAAGGGCGTGGTCGACGCCTGCACCCTGTGCGACATGTGCTTCATGACCAAGTGCCCGTACGTGCCGCCGCACGAGCTTGATATCGACTTCCCGCACCTCATGCTGCGCTATCGCGCGCTCGAATTCTCCCAGGGCCGGGTCGGCCTCGCCAAGCGTCAGCTCGCCGAGACCGATCGCAACGGCCGGTGGGGTTGCCGGACCGCGCCCATCGCGAACTGGGCGAGCCGGCGCGACAACGCGACCACGCGCGGGCTGATGGAGCGGGTCCTCGGCGTCCATCGCGACGCCGCGCTCCCGGAATTCGCGTCCCGGCCCTTGACCAAGGCTGCGGGCGCGATCGCCGTCAATCCGGACGCGCCGGCGTTCGGCCGCAAGGCGGCCCTCTTCGCCACCTGTTTCTGCAATTACAACGACACCGCGATCGGCGCCGCCGCGCTCTCGGTTCTGGCCCGCAACGGCGTCGAGACCGAAATCGTCTATCCGGGATGCTGCGCGATGCCCCATCTCGAGAACGGCGATCTCGGCCGGGTCGCCGAATCCGCGCGCGCGGCGGCGGAGGCGCTGATTCCCTGGATCGAACGGGGCTACGACGTGGTGGCGCTGGTTCCTTCGTGTGCGCTGATGATGAAGTTCGAATGGCCCCTGATCGTGACCGGCGATAAGGGGATCGCGCGGATCGCGAGCGCGACGTTCGACATCAGCGAATACCTGGTCGGCATCGCGCGCAACGAGGGTCTCGCCGACGGGCTCAAGCCGCTGGACGGCGACGTGAGCTTGCACATGGCCTGTCACGCGCGGGCCCAGAACATGGGCCAGAAGGCGCGCGAGCTTTTGGAGCTGATCCCGGGGGCCAGCGTTTCGGTTATCGAGCGGTGCTCGGGCCACGGGGGCGCGTGGGGCGTGATGAAGGACAACTTCGCCCTCGCCCTCAAGATCGGCAAGCCCGTGGTCCGCGAGGCGGCGCGCAACCGCTCGACCTACGTGGTGTCCGAGTGTCCGCTGGCCCGCGAGCACATCGTTCAGGGGATGGAGGCGGCGGACGCCGCGGCCCCGCCGGTTCGCGACTTCCGCCATCCCATCCAGCTTCTGGCCCGGGCGTACGAAACCTGATGGAGGCGGAGACGCGGATGACGGCGAAGCGAAGGATGACGGCCGCCGACATAACGGCCATGGAGGATTACGCGCACGAGCGCGGCGCGCGGCGCGCGGCGATCCGGACGCTGAAGAAGGACCGTCGCGTCGCGGTCGGACCCGACGCGACGTTCACTTTCGAATGCTTCGAGACCATGGTGCATCAGGTGCACGAAATGCTGTTCGTCGAGAAGGGCGGAGCCGCGCAGCTCGCCGGCGAGCTCGAGGCCTACAACCCGCTCGTCCCCCAGGGGCGCGAGCTGGTGGCGACGTTCATGATCGAGATCGCCGAGCCCGAACGCCGGGCGCGGGTCCTTGCCGAACTCGGCGGCATCGAGGAAACCATCACCCTGGCAATCGATGGCGAGACCGTCCGCGCCACGGCCGAGCGCGACGTCGATCGCACCACGGCCGAAGGCAAGGCCTCGGCGGTCCACTTTCTGCGCTTCCCGTTCATGCCCGGCCAGATCGAGGCGTTTCGCCGGCCCGGAGCGCAGTTGCGCTTGAGCGTGGATCACCCGCGCTACGCCCACGCGACGACGTTCGCGGAAGCGACCCGCGCCGCGCTCGCGGGCGATTTCGAGTAGAGATTTATCCGTTGAGTCGGCTCCAGCCCTCACCCCCGCCCGGCCGCCCCAAGGGTACCATTCCGTGGGCGGCCGGGCGGGGGTGAGGGCCGGTGCGGTTCCACATGAGTAGATAACGCGTTAGCGCAGGACCTCGTCGGCGTAAACGCCCCAGAACTCGACCCGGCGCAACCAGCCCTCGAAGCCGTCGATCTCGACCTTGCACCAGCTTGCGCCGTCGGGGCATTCGACGATGCGTCCGATGACGCCCGGCTCGGCGCGCGCCACGGCGTCGCTCCGCGTGTTCATGCTACGGCGCAGCGTCCGCACGCTGCCGGTGATGATGATGGCGCGCGCGCCGTCGAGCATGCTTTGGTGGACCCAGCCTTGCGTCCCCTCCCAGTCGCGCACCTTCCGCCAAGTGTGGTATTCGGCGACGATCTCGAACGGCAAGAGCTGGCGATAGTAGACCCAGTCCACCGGGTACTGGACTCCGGGACCGGTACGCAGGTTCGCCTCGGTCGCGCGTAGGCTCACGAACCGCGGCAGCGGCAGGCCCGTGCCTTCCGCGCCCGAGGCCGAACGCGTGCCGAGGGCCATCGCGGCCGGGGCCAACAACGCGGCCACGATCGCGGCGGCGACGATGCGCTCTCGGAAGCTGCGTTCTCGAAATCTGGCCATGGCGATCGGCGGCTCGTGGTTCGCGCCCGTATCGGGCCTCGGGGCGCGGGCGCGCGATATTGTGCGCCCATGCCCGTACCGGTCAAGCGGTGGCGCCCATGCGGTGGGTCCAGGCCCAGCGCGCCGGCCCTGGACTAGATTTCGCCGAGTTGCTATGGGCATGATACGCCGAGCCGCCGCCGGAGTTCCCGCGATGCCTACGAAAAAGCCGCAAATCGTCGTGACGCGCAGGCTTCCCGACGTCATCGAGACCCGCATGATGGAGCTGTTCGATGCGCGCTTGAACCTCGACGACGCGCCGCTCGGCCACGACGGCCTCGTCGAGGCCGTGAAATCGGCCGACGTGCTTGTGCCCACGGTCACGGACCGTGTCGACGCCGACGTGATCGCCGCCGCCGATTCGCGAATGCAATTGATCGCCAACTTCGGCGCCGGGGTCGACAACATCGATCTTGGCGCGGCGCGCGACAAGGGAATCACCGTCACCAACACTCCCGACGTTCTCACCGAGGACACCGCCGACATGACCATGGCCCTGGTTCTCGCCGTTCCCAGGCGCCTTGCCGAAGGCGATCGCATCATGCGCGCCAACACGTGGACCGGCTGGTCGCCCACCGGGATGCTCGGCAACCGCGTCAACGGCAAGCGGCTGGGGATCGTCGGCATGGGGCGCATCGGCCAGGCCTTGGCGCGCCGCGCGCGCGGGTTCGGCCTTTCGATCCACTATCACAACCGCCATCGCGTGCACCGCGACATCGAGACCGAGCTCGAGGCGACCTATTGGGAAAGCCTGGACCAGATGCGGGCACGGGTCGACATCGTCTCGGTCAACTGCCCGCACACGCCGGCGACCTATCATCTGCTTTCAGAGCGCCGCCTCAAGCTGTTGCAACCGCACACCTATTTGGTAAACACCTCGCGCGGCGAGGTGGTCGACGAAGGGGCGCTGACCCGTCTGCTCGGCGAAGGCCGGATCGCCGGCGCCGGTCTCGACGTTTACGAGTACGCGCCGTCCGTCCCGCCCAAGCTCAGGGAGCGCGATAACGTGGTCCTGCTCCCGCACATGGGTTCGGCCACCATCGAGGGGCGAATCGACATGGGTGAGCGGGTGATCGTCAACATCAAGACCTTCGTCGACGGCCGTTCGCCGCCGGATCGGGTGCTCGCCGAAATCTAGAGCATTATCCGTTTAAGCGGAGCCGGCCCACACCCCCGCCCGGCCGCCCCAAGGGTACCATTCCGTAGGGTGGCCGGGCGGGGGTGTGGGCCGGTGCGAATCCACGCGAGTGGATAACGATCTAGGAAAAGCGGCGTCCGCTTGGGCCGCCGGCTCAGACGAAGAGCATCGCCCCGTGCCGCGAGGCGTCGTTGAGGAAACTCACGACGCCCCCTTCCTCGAGGGCAAGCTCGGGGCGAAGCGATTCGCGGTCCAATCCCAGCGCCCTCAACCCCATCTCGCAGACCATCATGCGCACCCCTAGCTCGGCGGCCGCGTCCAGCAACTGCTCGAACGTGGCGACGCCCCGCGCGGCAAACGAATCGTCCA
The DNA here is from genome assembly GCA_047514975.1 of Rhodospirillales bacterium. Taxonomy (GTDB): domain Bacteria; phylum Pseudomonadota; class Alphaproteobacteria; order Rhodospirillales; family JASLLV01; genus JASLLV01. The sequence goes on along the minus strand of JAKZXM010000057.1, from coordinate 1,074 downwards.
TGGTGCCGCCGTCCCGGGTGCCGTCGGAAACCGCCATCGCCCGCCACGGTGCCATGCCGTCGCCGTCCGGCAGCAGCAGCGCTTGCAACGCGCCCATGGTGAAGAACAGTGTCACCGGGCGCCCCACCGCGGCTGCCGCCGTCGCCATGACCAAGGCGTAGTGGACCTTGTCGAACAGGCCCGAGAAGACGACCACCGAGAGCTTGTCCGGTGGTGCGTGCCGAGTCCGATCAGCCGGCATGGGCGGACAGGTCCCGGATGGTCGGCCGATCGCCGCACAAGGGGCAGTCGGGATCGCGCATCACCTTGATCTTCCGGATGGTGGTGCTGAGCGCGTCGATCACGAGCAGGGAGCCCGACAGGCTTTCGCCGATTCCAAGCAGCTCCTTCAGAACCTCGGCCGCCTGAAATGATCCAACCATGCCGCAAAGTGCGCCGAGGACGCCGGCCTCCGCGCACGACGGGACCGGCCCCGGCGGCGGCTCGCGGAGCAGGCAGCGGTAGCACGGGCCGTGATCGCCGCGCGTGTGGCCCACGTGCGCCTTGTAGGTGGCAAGCTGGGCGTCGAACCTGAGGATCGCCGCCGAAACCAGGGTCTTTTGGCGAAGAAAGCAGGCGTCGTTGACGAGAAACCGGGTCGCGAAGTTGTCGCTTCCGTCGGCGACGACGTCGTATTCGGCGATCAGGGCAAGCGCGTTTTCGGCGCCGATGTATTCGTGGTGCGCATGGACCCGGACGTCGGGGTTGATGGCGGCGATGGCGGTGCGCGCGCTATCCACCTTGGGCCGTCCGACGTCGGCGGTGGTGTGGACGACTTGGCGTTGGAGGTTGGTCAAGTCCACGTCGTCGCCGTCGACGACGCCGATGGTCCCGACGCCTGCCGCCGCGAGGTAGAGCAGAAGCGGCGATCCCAGCCCGCCGGCGCCGACCACCAGGACGCTCGAATCGAGGAGGCGGGCCTGTCCCTCGCCGCCGACCTCGCGCAGCAGGATATGGCGGGCGTAGCGCTGAATTTGGGATTCGCTGAATTCCATGTCGATTCGTGCTCGCCGGCGCGTCCGAACCGCCTTGGGC
>JAKZXM010000056.1:0-4623 GCA_047514975.1 Rhodospirillales bacterium | reverse complement strand
GCGGCGCACCGGCAACCGGAAGTGCGCCCGCGCGCTCGGGCTCCTCGAGGGCCACTTCGCCGTCCCGAAGCGCGCCCTTGAGCGCCTCCCAGACGACCGCGTTGCGGGCGATCGCGTCGGCGCGCAGCACCAAAACGCCGCCGTTGGCGCGATGGATCGAGCCCGACCGGATCAGGGTGAAATCCGTCTCCAGCACGCCTTCGAACTGGCGGTACTCCATGCGACCGAAGATGTTCTCGTAGGTGGGATTGGCCTCGAGGACGACGCTCGGATGGTCGTCGTCAGCGTGATCGACGAACAGGTTGACGGCGTAGTAGCGCTCGGGCGCCTCCGCCGGAACCATCTCGTCGCCTCCCGATTCGGGAGGCGGCGGGCGAAAGCGGCCCAGGCTCTCGACGATGTCGACGCGCATGGCGGTCAACCACCTGACCAGCGCGCCGAACGCCGCGAACGCGCCGGTCACTTCGTCCATCAAGGGGCCGATCGCCATGTCGCCGACGTGGTGGTCGAGATCCTCGATCTTCTCGCTGAACTCCGCGTGCCGGCGGACCGCCCAGCGGTTGATGCCCCGCAGCTCCTCGGTGAAAGCACCGATATTCCGCGAGATCGGCTCGGCCTCCTCGCGCGCCGGCGGATCGCCGGCGGGCGGATCCCCGGCGCCCTGGGCCCGCACCGACATCATGCCCTCGGTATCCTGGGCAAGTTCGAGACCGTGGTTCTGCATCTCGGCGCGCAGCGCATCCATGCGCGCGCTCGCCTCGGCTTGGACCTTCTCGCGTTCGACGCGGACGCGATCGAGGTAGTCCTCGCTTCCGAACGCGCCGGCGAGCGCTTCGCGGAGTTGGGGAACGAGATCCGCCATGCGGTCGCGGAACCGGCGCCCGACGCCCGGCGGCAGCCGGTAAGGCTTGGGGCGGTGGGGCCGGCGGAAGTTGTTGAGATAGACCCAATCGTCGGGCGGCGGCCGTTTGGCGACGACGGTGTCGAGGAATTCCAGCGTCGCGGTCATGCGCCCGCTGTGGTCCTCGCCGAGGACGAAGATGTTGAAGCCGGGTTCGGCGACGGGCAGGCCGAACTCGAGCGCCTCGCGCGCGCGCTGGTGCGACGACAGCGCGAAGGTCTTGCCGTCGGTGTCCGCGGGCACGTCGAATCGCGGAAGGCCCACGTCGGCCGCGGCAAGTTTCTTGAGCGCCATTTGGGGGCTGCCGATGCTCCGTTGCGCAAGGCCATGATTGCGCCCGGTTTTTGCCCGGGTCAAGCGGCCGCGCCCGGGATCGGCGTTCGGTTCTCTCTAATCGCTTCCGGCGGTCACGCACTCGACGTAGGAGCGAATCACCGGCGTTTCGGTCGCGCGGGAATCGGCGCGCTCGCGCCATTCGAAGGCCGGATAGCGCGCGACGAAAGCGCCAGCCGCGGCCTCGCAATCGGAAAGCGCGGAAAAGCGCACCCGTTCGGGGTCCGCCTCGCCCGCGGCGGTCATCAGGACGATCACCAAGAGCCAGTCCATGGTCCCCTCAACCGGCCAAGACCTTCGGATGCGGGAGCGCGTCCGAACGACCCGATGCGCGGGTTAACTTCAAGGTCAAGCCCATCCAATCAGGCGCGCCGCTCCTTCCTTGGGACGAGTCTTCTTGGGTCCTTGATGGAATTACGATCTCTTGTCCCTGGAACCTTCGGTTTCGTGTACATCTTGTCTCTCGTCCCCGGTGCGCTTCCGTGAGGTTTCCGCTTCTTGTCTTTCGTCCCCGGTGCGCTTCCGGAAGCTTTCCGCTTCGTCGGGTTTTTTTGCCATGATTGTGAATTTTCGGCCACTGTCAACCTATTCGGGTAAGGACATAACAAGAACATTCACTGTTGTCAAAGCGAGAAAAGGGAAATGGGATCGAGGGGTGCATTCATGATCGACAACAAGGGTCACGAAGTCCAAAACCAAGCTGATGATTGCCGAGCGGCATCCGTGTTCGCCAAACTAGTATGTGCAGCGCCGGAGTATCCTAGGCCCCATGAACGAACAACGACCCTCAGCCCCGGTGCCGTTCGTCGTGCCCCTGACGTTGATGGCCGTCAGCGCGGTCAGCATCCTTTCGACCGACATGTACACGCCGAGCCTTCCGCACCTTTCCGGCGTCTTCGAGACGACGGCCGAGACGGTCAAGCTCACCATGAGCCTGAACGTGCTCGGCTTCGCGGCAGCGCTGCTGGTGTTCGGGCCGCTGTCGGACCGCTTCGGCCAGCGCCCGATCCTGCTTGGCGGCCTTGCGGGCTTCATCGTCTTCACCTTGGGCTGCGCCGCGGCCCAGTCGATCGGCGCGCTGATTACGGCCCGCACCCTTCAGGGCGTGATGGCGAGCGTCGAGGCAGTCATCGCGCTCGCCGTCATCCGCGATCTGTACGACGAGGCGGGCAGCGTGCGGATCCTGGCGGTCTACGGGATGGTGATCTCGCTCGCGCCGGCGGTGGGGCCGGTGATCGGCGGCTATGTGCACGTGGTCTTGGGCTGGCGCGCGAACTTCGTGCTGCTCGCCGTGCTCGGGCTGGCCGTGACCGCCATGGTCTGGCGATACCTTTCCGAATCGGGCGCGCCCGACCGAGGCGCGCTCGGGCCCGGCCGGGTCGTGGGCGATTATTTGCGGCTCTTCGCCAACCGACGGTTCTTCGCCAGCGCGGTCGTCTGCGGGGCCTCGCTCGGCGGCATTTACGCCTTCGTCACCGCGGCCCCGTTCGTCTTCATCGACCGGCTCGGGGTCGCGACCCAGCACTTCGGGTTTTACCAGGCGGCGATCGTCGCCGCCTATTTCCTGGGAAGCCTCGCCGCCAACCGCCTGGCCGCCCGATTCGCGATCGCCCCGATCCTGAAGGCCGGGCTTTGGACCTCGGGCGCGGGCGGGGCGGCGTCGATCGCGGTCCTTGCGTTGGGACTGGAATCGCCGGTGGCGATCACCGCCGCGATGGCGCTGTTCGCGCTTGGCCTCGGGCCCGTGTTCGCGACGGCGCCGGTCTGGTCGCTGCACGCGGCCGGCGGCAGCACCGGCGTCGCGGCGGCGCTGCTCAGCGCCGTCGAGATGGGGGGCGGCGCGATCGGGGCCTTCGCGGTCGGCATCTTCGACGACGGCACCGCTTGGCCCATGGCGATGACGGTCGCCGCCGGCGCGGCGGTCGCGATGGTGGCCTACCGCTTCGCCGCCGCCGCCGGGCCGACGCCGAGGACGGGCGGGGTGGCGACGTGACCAAGCGGCTGGGCGAATTCAAGGCCCTGACGTTCGATTGCTACGGCACCCTGATCGACTGGGAAAGCGGAATCTGGGAGGCATTGCAGCCGTTGCTGCGCGCCAACGGTCGCGACGCGCTAATGCGCGCGCGCGCACTCGAATCCTTCGCCGAATCGGAAAGCCGCCAGCAGGCGAAGACGCCGGACATGCTCTATGGCGTGCTGTTGGCCCGCGTCCATCGGGCCGTCGCCCAGCGCCACGGCTTGACCACGTCGGCGGAACTGGACGCGGCGTTCGCGGGTTCCATCGCCGCGTGGCCCGCCTTTGCCGACACGGCCGCGGCACTTCGGCGTTTGAAGCAGCACTTCAAGCTGGTGATCCTCTCGAACGTGCACCGGGACGGGTTCCAAGCCTCTCGGGCCAAGCTCGGTGTCGATTTCGACGCCGTCTACACGGCCGAGGACATCGGAAGCTACAAGCCCGCGGCCGCCAACTTCGCCTACATGCTGGAACGATCGAGCGCCGATTTCGGCCTCGGCCGGGAAGACATCGTGCACACCGCCCAAAGCCTGTTCCACGACCACGTGCCGGCGTCGCGGTTCGGTCTCGCGACGGCCTGGATCGACCGCCAGGGGCTCGCAGAGGCCGGACATTGGGGCGCCACCGTGCGCGTTCCGGACCGGCCCGAGGCAGACTTCGTCTTTCCGACCCTGGCCGCCATGGCGGACGCGGTCTTCGCCTGATCGGGCGCCGGCTTCTTAGAGCGGATTCACGCGCCCGCTGGATCGCCACAGGCGATTCCGAGCGACCGCGATCTGGTCTAGAAATCGGTGCTCTCGAACGTGGGTGTTGGCTGGGGCGGCAGGATTCGAACCTGCGGTCGCGGGACCAAAACCCGCTGCCTTACCGCTTGGCTACGCCCCAAGGGGGGTCCGATCGGGCGGCACCTTACGCGCCTTGACCGGGCCCCGCAAGAAGGCCCCGGGGCCGGCCCGAGGGCGCTTCAAATCCCCGGTTTCCGGGCGTCCGAGAGAAGCGGCGCCGCCCGAACCCACCACTCGGGCCAGGTGCGTGCGAGCTCGGACGCCGTGGCCTCGGCGTCCGCGCGCTCGCCGAACAGCGCGAAGCAGGTCGCGCCGCTTCCCGTGACGCGCGCGAGCAGCGTGCCGGGCCGGGCTGCGAGCGCCTTCAGCACGTCGTCGATGGCGGGTGCCAGCGCGCGCGCCGGCGCCCCAAGATCGTTGCCGCGCGCGGCCAGCATCCGGGCCAGCTCGGCCGCGTCCCGGGGCGCGCGCTCGAGCCGCGCGGGCGCCGAGAACGGACCGCTGAGCGCACCGTAGACGGCGGCGGTCGAGACCGCGGTTCCGGGATTGGCGAGCACCAGCCAGACCGGCGGCATCCGCGGCGCGGCTTC
>JAKZXM010000055.1:0-4183 GCA_047514975.1 Rhodospirillales bacterium | reverse complement strand
TTTGGACGGCGTCGAGCTCGAATCGCTGGGCCACAATACCGCCGCCTACATCCACATGCTGACCGAAGCGGTGAAGATCGCCATGGCCGACCGCGAGGCCTACATCGGCGATCCCGCCTTCGTCGACGTGCCCACCGAGGCGATCTTGGACAAGGCGTTCGCGGCCAAGCGCCGCGACCATATCGACGCCGCCAAGGCGTATCCCGGTTTTCCGCCATCGGCGGCCGAACTCGGCGAGGGGCCGCCCATTCCACGCGACCCCTCCCAGGCCGCGGCCCCGGTCGAGGGCGGCGGCGCGGCGCGCCAGGCCTCGGGGGCGCCCGGCGATCTTGCCACCTCGATCGTCTGCGTGATCGACGCCGCCGGCAACATCTTCACCGGCATGCCGAGCGGAAGCTTCCTCGACGCGCCGCTGGTGCCTGGGACCGGCATCGCGGTTTCGGCATACGGCAAGCTCTCGACCGCCGATCCAAACCACCCCAACTGCGTCGCGCCTCGAAAACGGCCGCGCTGCATCCTGCCGGCCATCGCGACCCGCGACGACGGCCTGGTCATGCCCTTCGGCTCGCCGGGCTCCGACGTGATCCCGCAGGCGACGCTGCAGGTCTTCCTCAACGTCTTCGCGTTCGGCATGGACCCGCAGTCCGCGGTCGAAGCGCCCCGGTTCGCGTCCTACAGCTTCCCCCAGCCGTTCGAGCCGCACGAGATCCTGGACCGCGTCGTCCGTATCGAGGGAAGGCTCGGCGACGACGTCTGGCACGGGCTGAACGCGCTTGGCCACAAGGCGGAGTGGTGGCCGAAGCGCGACTGGCTCGCGGCCTCGGTCTGCTGCATCCTCAAGGACCCGGACACCGGCTTCCTGTACGCGGGCGCGGACCCGCGCCGCCAGGCCTGGGCGGTCGGGTTCTAGGCCCGCGGCGGGACCGAAGGCAGACGCGCGCCATGACGTCGAGCGATTTCCGCGCCCACCGCCCGAGTGTCAGCGGCACCCGGCACATGGTGGCGGCCGGGCACTACCTCGCCGCCCACGTCGGGTTCCTGGTCCTCGAGGCCGGCGGTAACGCGGTGGATGCCGGCGTCGCCACCGGCATCGCCGAAGGCGTGGTCGAAAGCCACTTCCACGCGTTCTCCGGCGTCTCCCCGATCCTCGTCTACCGGGCCAAGACGGGCGAGGTGGCGACCGTCGACGGCGTCGGAACCTGGCCCAAGGCGGCGTCGTGCCAATACTTCCACGACCGATTCGCGGGCAAGATCCCGCACGGCGACCAAAGCGCGATCGTGCCCGCGCCGCCGGACGCATGGATCGCCGCGCTCAGGCGCTGGGGAACCATGTCGTTCGGCGAGGTGGCCGCGCGCGCCATCGCCTTCGCCCGCGACGGCTTTCCCATGTACCCGCACATGAAGATGCTGATCGAGGACCGGATCGACCTGATCCGCGAGTGGCCGGGAAATTCCGCCGTCTATCTGCCGGACGGGCGCGTGCCGGCGGTGGGCGCGCTGTTCCGCCAGCCGGCGCTCGCGGCCACGCTCCAGCACATGGCCGACGAGGAGGGTGCGGCCGCGGCCAGGGGCGGGCGCGACGCCGGCTTGAAGGCGGCGCGGGACGCATTCTACAAGGGCGACATCGCCCGCGCGTTCGCGGCCTACATGACAGAACACGACGGCCTCTTGACCTACGACGACATGGCCGACTATGAGGCGACGGTCGAGCCGGCTCTCAAGAGCCGATACCGCGATTTCGAGCTTTACGGCTGCGGGCCGTGGACCGGCGCGCCAATGCTCTTGCAAGCGCTCGGCATGCTGGACGGCCTCGACTTGGAAGGCATGGGGCACAACTCGGCCGCCTACATCCACGCACTCGTCGAGGCGATCAAGATCGCGGCCGCCGACCGCCACGGCTACTACGGCGACCCCCGCTTCGTGGACGTGCCGATTGAGGCGTTGCTGGCGCCCGCTTACGCCGCCGAACGCCGCCGCCTGATCGATCCCGCCCGCGCGCTGCCCGACATGCCCGCGCCGGGCCGTATCGAAGGTGTAGCGTGGCCGGCGACGGCGCCGGGACTCGACGGTGCTCCCGCCGACACGCGCGAGCGCGCGCGCGCCGGGGCGCTGGCGACGACGTTTTTCTGCGTCGTCGATTCGGATTCCAACGTCTTCGCCTCGACCCCGAGCTCGGGCGCCGTCAACGCGCCGATCGTTCCCGCTCTCGGACTGCCGGTTTCGGTCTTCGGCGTGCATTCGTCGACCGAGCCCGATCACCCGCATTCGGTTGCGCCCGGCAAGCGGCCCAACTGCGGCTGCATGCCGACCCTAGCGATTCGCCCGGGGCGCGATCTGATGCCCTTCGGCTCGCCCGGCTCGGGCGTCATCCCCCAGGCGATGATGCAGGTGTTCTTCAACATCAATCTGTTCGGCATGGCGCCGCAGGAAGCGGTCGAGGCACCGCGATTCGCCTCGTACAGCTTCCCGGCCGGCGAGACGCGCGAGACCCACCCCGGGCTTCTCCGGCTCGAGCCGCCCATTGCGCAGGAGACCGCCGACGCCCTTTCCGGCCTCGGCCATCGCGTCGAATGGTTCGAGGAACGCCACTGGCTGGTGGGATCGGTGTCGGCCATCCACAAGAACCTCGAGACCGGCGTGGTTTCGGGCGGCGCGGATCCCCGCCGCCAGGCGTACGCGGTCGGTCTTTGATGTGAGCATTAGCGGACGAAACGAAAAGGAGACCGCCATGAACGCGCCCAGCCCCGTCCCGCCGTCGCTTCGTCCCACGGTCATGGGGACCCGCCACGTGATCGCCGCGGGCAACTATCTTTCGACCCACGCCGGTTTCATGATCCTCGAGGCCGGCGGCAACGCGGTGGACGCCGGCGTCGCGGCGGGGCTGGTCTCAAACGTGGTCGAGCCGCACATGACCGGCTTCCACGGCATCACCACGATCATGGTCTATTCCAAAGACTCGGACGCAGTCTCAACCGTCGCCGGGTTGGGGTGGTGGGGCGAGAAGTCGACCCCCGAATGGTACGAGAAGAACACCGGCGGCAAGATCGCCTTGGGCGGCATCTACGAGGCCATCGTGCCGGGCGCGCCCGACGGCTGGCTGACGGCGCTGGAACGCTTCGGGACCATGTCATTCGCCGACGTGGCCGAGACCGCCATCCGGCTCGCGCGCGAGGGCTTTCCGGTCCATCCCCACATGGCGATGCGGATCGCCGAAGCCGTCGAAAAGACCCGCAAATGGCCGGGCTGCGAGGCGATTTTCCTTCCCGGCGGCAAGGTGCCCGCCGTCGGCGACGTCTTCTTCCAAAGGGATCTGGCCGCGACCCTCCAGTACCTGGCCGACGAGGAGAAGGCGGCGGCCGCCAAGGGCGGGCGCGAGGCCGGATTCAAGGCCGCCCGCGACGCCTTCTACCGCGGCGACGTGGCCGAGACCATGGCCCGCTTCCACGCAGACAACGGCGGGCTCATCACGCTGGACGACTTCGCGGCCTACGCGTGCACGGTCGAGCCGCCGCTGAAGATCGAGTGGGGCGGGCTCGACGTCTACGGGCTGGGGCCGTGGAGCTCGGGCGCCATGGGCCTCGAGATCCTCAACATGCTGGATGCGCGCGAGCTCGAGGCCATGGGCCACAACTCGGCCGACTACATCCACACGCTGACCGAAGCGACCAAGCTCGCGGGCGCCGACCGCGAGGCCTATTTCGGCGATCCCCGGTTCGTCGACGTCCCCGTGGAGCGCATCATCTCCACCGAATACGCCGCCGAACGTCGCAAGCAGATCCGCGCGCACGAGGCCTGGCCGGACATCCCGCCGCCGGGCGATCTGGGCGGCGGGATCGAGGCGCCGTGGACCGGGGCACCGCCCCAGTGCAACGCCGATTCCGAGCCCGATCCCCAGCGCAACACCTCGTTCGTCGGCGTTATGGACCGCTTCGGCAACGCGTTCAGCTCGACCTTCACCGACGGGGCGCTGGGCGCCCCGGTGGTTCCGGGAACCGGGCTCAGCGTCTCGCACTCGGGCCGGGGTTTCTGGATCGATCCGCGTTACCCGGCCCGGGTCGGCCCGCGCAAGCGCCCGCGCACCGTCTGCTCTCCCATGCTGGCAATCCGAAAACGCCGTGAGATCATGGCCTGGGGAACGCCGGGCGCGGACGTGATCCCCCAGGCCCAAACCCAGGTGTTCCTG
>JAKZXM010000054.1:0-6532 GCA_047514975.1 Rhodospirillales bacterium | reverse complement strand
CTTCAGGGCGACGGCTCGGTCGGCGAGTTCTATTCGGTGGCCATCACCAACAATCGCCAGCAGGCCGACACCGGCACCAAGATGATCCACATCGGCCGCAACACCAGCTCGCGCATCATCTCCAAGGGCATCTCGGCCGGCCGCGCCGACAACACCTACCGGGGGCTCGTGCGCATCCAGCCCAAGGCGGAAGGGGCCCGGAACTACACCCGCTGCGACAGCCTTCTGATCGGGGACGCGTGCGGGGCGCACACGGTGCCCTATATCGAGACGCGGAACCCGTCCGCCAACGTCGAGCACGAGGCGACCACCTCGAAGATCAGCGAGGACCAGCTCTTCTACTGCACCCAGCGCGGGCTCGACGAAGAAGAGGCGATCTCGCTCATCGTCAACGGGTTTTGCAGGGAGGTCCTGCAGACCCTGCCGATGGAGTTCGCGGTCGAGGCGCAGAAGCTCGTCGGAATCAGCCTCGAAGGCAGCGTCGGCTGAGCGCCGGCGGCGGGGCAAGCAGGGCCTCGAGCGCGAAGGCAGAAAGAGCAGGCACGATGGCACTTCTCGAGATCGAAGGCTTGCGGGCGCGGGTCGAAGGCAACGAAATCCTGAAAGGGGTCGATCTTCGTGTCGAGGCGGGCGCGGTGCACGCCGTCATGGGCCCCAACGGCTCGGGCAAGAGCACGCTGGCGCACGTGATCGCGGGGCGCCCCGGCTACGAGGTCACGGACGGCTCGATCACCTATGACGGCCGGGATCTGTTGTCGCTCGGGGCCGACGAGCGGGCTCGCGCCGGGGTCTTCCTCGCCTTTCAGTACCCGGTCGAGATCCCGGGCGTGACCAACACGACGTTTCTCCGCCACGCGCTGAACGCCCAGCGCAAAGAACGCAGCGAGCCGGCGCTGGACCCGATCGAGTTCGTCCGTACGTTGCGCGAGAAGATGCGTGCGCTCGACATCACCGAGGACCTGCTCAAGCGGCCCGTCAACGTGGGCTTTTCGGGCGGCGAAAAGAAGCGCAACGAAATCCTTCAGATGGCGGTGCTCGAACCCAGGCTCGCGGTACTCGACGAGACCGATTCGGGCCTCGATATCGACGCGCTCAAGGTAGTGGCCGACGGCGTGAACGCGCTCCGCTCGCCGGCGCGCGGCATGCTGCTGATTACCCACTACGAGCGGGTCCTGAGCTATGTCGTGCCCGACCGCGTGCACGTGTTCGTGGGCGGCGCGATCGTCGCCTCGGGCGGCAAGGAGCTCGCGCGCGAGCTCGAGGAAAAGGGTTACGCGGGCTTCGCCGCCGCCGCCGCGGCATGAGCGAAGGGCGCGAACAGGAACAGCGATGAAGGCGCGAACGACCCAGTCGTGGCCGACGGACGAGAGGCTGATCGCAGCCGAGCGCGCCGCCGCCGCCGGGCCCCAGTGGCTCGCCGAGACGCGGCGTCAGGGCTTGCGCATCTTCCGCGAAGCGGGCGTGCCGCACGCGAAAGTCGAAGCCTGGAAATACACCGGCGTGAACGGGCTGGTGGGGATCGGCTTCGATCCGATGGCGCCTGCGCCCGAGATCCTGATCCCGATGCCGCCGCCGCTCGCCGGCCTGGAGGACGCCCATCGAGTCGTTTTCGTCAACGGCCGCTTCGCGCCCGCTTTATCGGACTTGGACGGCTTGCCCCAGGGCGCCGCGGTCGAGGCCCTGACGGCGGCGGACGCGGACCCGCCCGAGGCCGTGCGCGCCCATTTGGGGCGGGTTCTGGAATTGGACGGAATGCCGTTCGCGGCGCTGAACGCGGCCTTCTGGACCGAAGGCTGTCTCGTCTCCCTCGACGACGGGTGCGCGCTGTCGCGGCCGATCCATCTCGTCTCGGTCGCCGCCGGCGGGGATGCGCCGGTCATGTTCGCGCCCAGGACCCTGATCGTCGCCGGGCACGGGGCGCGGGCGACTATCGTCGAAAGCCACCTCGGCGGGGGCGGCGCGCCCACGTTCTCCAATGCCGTCGCCGAAGTAGTGGCCGCGGAGGGTGCTGTCGTCGAACACTACAAGCGGGTCGACGGCGGTGAGTCCGACTTCCACACCGGCGCCAGCGCCGTTCGCCTCGGCGCCGGCGCCTCCTACGACTCATTCGCGCTGACGCTCGGCGGGCGGCTGGTGCGTAACGAGGCCCGAGTCACCCTCGCCTCGCCCGGCGCCGAGTGCCGGATCAACGGGGCGTATGCCGCGTTCGGCGATTCCCACGTCGACAACACGACGCTGATCGACCACGTGGCCGCCGGCGCGACCTCGCGTGAAATTTTCATGGGTGTGATCGGCGACACCGCGCGCGCGGTGTTCCAAGGAAAGATCCTGGTCCGCAAGCACGCCCAGAAGACCGACGGCCACCAGCTTCACAAGGCGATCTTGCTGTCTTCGGGCGCCGAGGTGGACGCGAAGCCCGAGCTTGAGATCTACGCCGACGACGTCAAGTGCACGCACGGCGCGACGGCGGGCAAGCTCGACGAGACCTCGCTGTTTTATATGCTCTCGCGCGGCATTCCCGAGCGCGATGCGCGGCGGATGCTCATCGAGGCGTTCCTCGCAGGCGCACTCGACGAGATCCGCAACGCGGGCGCGCGCGAAGCGCTACGGGGCGCGCTGAAGAAGACTGTCGACGACGCCACGCGGGACCTTGGAGGCGACCGATGAACGACGGCGCGGCCATGGTCGGCCTCAAGCCCACCGGGGACGCCCGCCCCTTCGACGTGGGACGCGTGCGCCGGGACTTCCCCATCCTCGGGCGCGAGGTTCACGGGAAGCCGCTGGTCTATCTCGACAACGCGGCGTCGGCGCAAAAGCCGCGCCACGTCATCGACACCATCCGCGACGTCTACGAGAACGAGTACGCCAACGTCCATCGGGGCGTCCATTTCTTGAGCGAACGCGCGACCTCGCGCTACGAATCGGCGCGCGAGACCGTGCGCCGATTCGTGAACGCGCGTTCGAGTCGCGAGATCGTTTTCACCCACGGCGGCACCGAGGCCATCAACCTGGTGGCGTCGTCCTACGGCCGGCACGTCCTGGAGCCGGGCGACGAGATCATCATCTCGGTCTTCGAGCACCACTCCAACATCGTGCCCTGGCAGTTGGCCCGCGACGCCAACGGCCTGGTGCTCAAGGCGGCGCCGGTCAGCGACGACGGCGAGCTTCCGCTCGAGGCCTTCGAGCGCCTGTTCACGCCGCGCACCAAACTGGTCGCCATCTCCCACATGTCGAACGTGCTTGGCACCGTGTTCCCGGCGCGCCGGATCGCCGAGATCGCCCACGCCCACGGCGCCAGGGTCCTGTTCGACGGTTGCCAGGCGGCCTGCCATCAGGCGATCGACGTCCAGGAGATCGGCTGCGACTTCTACGTGTTTTCGGGCCACAAGGTGTACGGGCCGTCGGGGATCGGCGTCCTTTACGCGCAAGAGGATCTGCTCGCGTCCATGCCGCCCTACCAAGGGGGCGGCGAGATGATCAGGCGCGTGACCCTGGAAAAGACCACCTGGGCGCCGCCGCCGGCGAGGTTCGAGGCGGGCACGCCGCCCATCGTCCAGGCCATCGGGCTCGGGGCCGCGCTCGACTACGTCTCGTCGGTCGGCCGCGAGAGCATCGGGGCGCACGAGGCGGACCTCACCAAGTACGCCATGCAGCGGCTCGCCGCCGTCGACGGGCTGCGCATTTTCGGGACCGCGCCCACCAAGTCCAGCGTCGTCGCGTTCACCCTCGATGGGGTCCACCCCCACGACTTGGCGACCGTGCTCGATCGCGCCGGGGTCGCCGTTCGCGCCGGCCACCACTGCGCGCAGCCGTTGATGCAGCGTCTCGGCGTTACGGCGACGGCGCGCGCCTCGTTCGCCATGTATAATACCCGCGCCGAGGTGGACGCTCTCGGCGCGGCCCTCGAATCGGCCAAGGAGTTTTTCGCCTGATGTCGGACGATCTGCGCGAGCTTTACCAGGAAGTGATCCTGGATCACGGCAGGAATCCGCGCAATTGCCGTCATCCCGACGCCACGACCCACGCCGCGCACGGGCACAATCCGCTGTGCGGCGACCAGCTCGACGTCTACTTGACGGTCGGCGAGGACGACCGGATCGCCGACGCCGCCTTCGAAGGCCGCGGCTGCGCCATCTCGGTGGCTTCGGCCTCGCTGATGACCGAGACGCTTCGCGGCAAGACCCTGGACGAGGCCCAGGCGCTGTTTCGCAAGATCCACGAAATGTGCACCGCGGACGACGCCGGCGGCATCGACTTCGCCGACGCCGATTTCGAACGGCTGGCCGCGCTTTCGGGCGTGAGCCAGTTCCCCATGCGCGTGAAATGCGCGACACTCGCGTGGCACACCATGAAGGCGGCCATGGAAGGTGAAGCGGACGTCTCGACCGAGGACGAAGGCTGAGGCGCGCGACGGGAAAACATGCGATGAACGATCCCCATTCCCCCTACGCGGCATTCGAGACCCCGGCGCTCGAGGAGGTTTCGGCGCAGGCCGGATCGCCGCGCGCCCCGGACGCCGGCGCGAACGCGAGCGATGCGGACGTCGCCGCGGCGCTGAGGACCGTTTACGATCCGGAGATTCCGGTGAACATCTACGACCTCGGCCTGATCTACGAGGCCGAGATCGCGGACAACGGGGACGTGGCCATCACCATGTCGCTGACCGCGCCCGGCTGCCCCGTGGCGGGCGAGATGCCGCAGATGGTGGCGGACGCGGTGGCGGCACTCGAGAGCGCGGGCGAGGTGAACGTGCGCCTGGTGTGGGATCCGCCGTGGACGCCGGAACGGATGTCCGACGACGCCCGGCTGGCGCTGGGCATGGATTGATCACGCGGCGCGTGGCCGCCGCCGCAAAAACGATAAGGCGCGTGGGCGCCGCCGAAGGAGCGATGACGCGATGCAGCTAATCAGTTTGACGGACGCCGCCGCCGCCCGCGTGCGAACGCTGGTCGCGAGCAGCGAGAAGCCGGTCTTCGGGCTTCGCATCGGCGTCAAGACCGTGGGATGTTCGGGTCTCAGCTACGTCGTCGAATACGCGGACGCGCCGCGCGAAGGCGAGGACGTGGTCGCGGACAAGGGGGTCTCGGTGTGCATCGAGCCGAAGGCCGTGATCTATCTGTTCGGGGCCGAGGTCGACTACGTCGAGGGCAAGTTGGAATCGGGGTTCGTCTTCCGCAATCCGAACGAGAAATCCCGCTGCGGCTGCGGCGAGAGCTTCTCCGTATGAGCGACGCCCCCGCGCGCGCGGCCCGGCTGTCGTTCGAGGCCAGGGATGAGACCGTGCGCGTCGTCCTTGGCGGAGAGACGATCGCCGAAAGCGCAAACACCGTAGTGCTGCACGAGACCGGCCACGGGCCCGTGCGCTACTTCCCGCGCCCGGACGTGCTGATGGATCGGTTTCGTCGCACCGACCATGCCACCCATTGCCCCTACAAGGGCGACGCCGCGTACTGGACCGTCGAGGCCGGCGGCCGGGTGGCCGAGAACGCCGCCTGGAGCTACGAGGACCCGATCCCGGCGGTGGCCGCGATGAAGGACTTGATCGCCTTCTACCCCGACCGCGTCGATGCGATTCTGACGCCTTCGCAATCCGACTCCGACGCTTGAAACAGCGCTGGCGGGCGATCGACCGGCGACGGCGGATGCCGTCCGACGCCATGGTCGCGCGACGATTCGCTTGTTGCCGCGCGGGCGAGGGCTCCCATCCTTCCACGGTCGGCCGGGTTCGGCGGACTCGAGGCGTCCCCCGCAAGGCGGGCGCCGCCGTGGCGGCACCGGGTGGGGCGGGCCTTCCGATCGGCCGAGGCGTCCTTCCGAGACGGTCATAGCTCACGTGCCCATGTGCGGACGGCTCCCTGTTGGCAAGGGTTTTTTGACGCTAATGCAATGTTGGTCGGTGCTGCCATGTGTCCGGCCAGTTTGTGCGGCGCTGATCTTTGGCCGCTGGCCATAATGCTCTCCGCGGATCAGGTTCCGATCAGAAGCACTCAATTTGGGTAGGGCCGCAAAGGCCAGGAGTCGAGTGTTGTGCCAAGACATACGTGCACCTGGACTGCCTTCCACGTAACATCAAGCAATCGTTGGTCACTCGAGTGGAACGTGACGAACAGCATGTCCAGCCTCGACTTTCAACTATTGGCGTCCGCTGTGCGATCAGTTTCGTGGTCAACAGGGAGGAGACAATAGTGAGCGATTTCACAGCGTTCGGGGAAATGGAGCAAAAGGGTTGGTTCGATGTCGCTCGCGCTTCAAGTTATGTCGAATTTTTTGCGCCTGCATCAGATCAAGCGATTGACAGTTTGCTCGATGCGGTCGGCACCGAACCTTGTCCGTCATCAAAACAAATGGGACTGTTGAGCGTGTTTCATAAGGGAGGATCTGGCTCATCTTTGTTCCTGCTTATCCATGAAAGTCATCCAGCGATGAGCGCCCGGTATGGGATGGGTTGGGTTCGTGCGGCGCTGTGAACGAAGCGCGGGATCATGGTGTTGAGCTGGTAGCGCCGGTTGTATCGCCAGGCGAAGCTGGCGAG
>JAKZXM010000053.1:0-5240 GCA_047514975.1 Rhodospirillales bacterium | reverse complement strand
GGCACGTCTCTCCCCATCGCCGGCGCGATCCAGGCGCGGGCTCGTCCGGGCGATGGTTTACCCGACAATTCGGATTGGCGAAAGCGCCCGTCGGATCGGCGCAAGGGTGCGCGCCGGGACCCGCTCAACGCACGTCGCGCGCGTAGTCCGCGACCGGTGGTACGCGCGCGATCAATCCCTGGGCGTGAAGGAATCGAGCGAATCGGTCATACCGATGGCCATCCAGGGCCGCGGGTCGCAGCGCGAATCGGGGCAAGGTGTCGCGCCAGGCGCGGCGGTTGAGCTCGTCGTCGAGGGCGGGGTTCGCGCCGATGAACAGCCGCCAGCTTTCTTCCGGATGGTTCACCAGATACAGGACGCCGCGTTCCAGCGCTTCTAGAAACCCTGGCAGACGCGAATCGCCGAGTGACGCCGTGTTGGCGACGACGATCAGCTCGTCGTACGCCGGAACTCCTTCCTCTTCCGGGAAGAATGCGCGCCCTTCTTGGCCCACGAGCGCCATCTGGTTCAGCTCGAAGTTGCGGAACGCCCCGATGGTGGCGTCGACGCGGCCCGCGAGCAACGACTGCGAGAGCGCGAAGCTGACCGCCACCGTGTCCACGTCTTCAAGCGTGAGCCCGTGGCGCGCGAGCATCGCCGGCAACAAAAGATCCTTGTAGAAGGCGACCGAATATCCGATCCGCCGGCCCTTGAGGTCGGCCAGCTTGGCGATCGGTCCGCCGGGCAGAACGATCAGGGTCGTCAAGGGGCTTGCGACCACGGTCGCGATCCGCGTCAGCGGCAGGCCCTGGTCCACCTGAAGGTGAAGCTGCGGCTGGTACGAGATGGCGAGGTCCGCCTTGCCGGCGGCGACCAGTTTCGGCGGATCGTTGGGATTGGCCGGCGCAATCAACTCCACCTCGAGCCCCACCTCGGAAAAAAAGCCCGCCTCGCGGGCGACGATTAAGGGCGCGTGATCCGGATTGACGAACCAATCGAGAATCACCGTGAGCTCTTCCGCAGCCGAACCTGGTTTCACGTTGATAATCAAAGCAATAAATAGGATACCTAAGAAGTTGATTGCAGTATGTTTCATGATCGTCCTCTCTCGGGTTCGAAGGAAGTTTCGGGAATCCAGGGAAGCGCGCGGCGCAAGGCCTGGTCGACGGCGAAGTAGAGCGCCAGCGCCATCAGCGCCAGCGTTCCGAGGGCCGCGAACATGAGATCGACCTGAAGGCGCGCGTTGGCGTGCAGCATGAGGTGGCCGAGGCCGGCGCTGGAACCCACCCATTCCCCGACCACGGCGCCGATCGGCGCCACCGCCGCGGCGACCCGCAAGCCCGAGGCGAGCGACGGCAGGGCCGCGGGGATGCGCACCCTTCGAAGCGCGCTCCAGCGGCTCGCGTTCATGGTCCGCGCAAGGTCCAACCAGCCCGGTTCGGTCCGCCGCAGCCCGTCGTAGAACGAGGTGGCAACGGGAAAGAAGATGATCAGGCTGGCCATCGCCACCTTGGAGGCCATGCCGTAGCCGAGCCACAGCACGAGGACGGGCGCCAGCGCGAAAACCGGAATCGCCTGGCTGATCACCAACACCGGCAGAAGCCAGCGCCGGATGGGGCGGAAATAGGCGATGACGACGGCGCTCGCGCCGCCGAACGTGACGCCGACGACCAGGCCCAGCAGGATTTCGGCAAGGGTGAGCGCGCCGTGCCGGGCGATCAGTTCACCATTGGCGAACCAGGCGCTGGCGGCCGCCGCCGGGCTGGGAAGGATATACGGCGGTGCGTTCGTGGCCCACACGACCGCCTGCCAAAGCGCGATCAGGCCCGCCAGGACCAGGGCCGGCCGCAGGGCGCTCACGCCGCCGCCTCGGCCAGGCGCGACAGAAGCTCGCCCTGCAGCCCGAGCAGCGCCGAATCGTTCAGCGACCGCGGGATCGCACCTTCGGGCTCAAGGGCATCGTCGATGCGCGCGGGCGTTCCCGACATGACGTGGACCCGGTGGCCGAGGCGAAGCGCCTCGAGCGGATCGTGGGTGACCAGAAGCACGGTGCGTTGGCTGAGAAGCCGGGCCGCCAAGTCTTGCAGCTTCACCCGCGTGATCGCGTCGAGGGCCGAGAACGGCTCGTCCATCACGACCACCGGCCGGTCCTCCATGAGCGTGCGAGCCAGCGCGACCCGCTGGCGCATGCCGCCTGAGAGCGTTGCCGGGTAATGGTCGGCGTTCGGGGCGAGACCGACGCTTTCGAGCAGCGCCCGCGCCCTTTCGCCGGCGCCTTCGCGCGCGCGGGCCTCGCCCCTAAGGCGGCCCCCGAGCCGCACGTTCTCGAGGACGCTGAGCCACGGCAGCAGGAGGTCTTGCTGGGCCATGTAGGCGGCCCTGCCCGCGAGCGGCGCGCCGTCGCTGCACGCGACCCGGGCGCGTTCGCCGGTGGGCTCCAGGCCCAGGATCAGGCGCAGCAGCGTCGTCTTGCCGACGCCGCTCGGGCCGAGGACGCAAGTCCACGACCCGCCAGCGAGCGAGAAGTCGAGGCCGTCGAAAAGCGGCGCCGCGGCGAAGGCGACGCGCGCTGAATGGACCTGTACGGAAAAAGGCGCCCCGCCGACGACACCCATGATGTCACGCTTCCCTACGCCGGTACTAGCCGGATCAGGTTCTAGGGGTCGTCCCCTTTGGGTGAAGGAGACCTCTCAGCCGGGACTCGGCTCCCCCGGGTGGTTCGTGGCACATTAGGCGCGGGCTTGCCGTTTGGCAACTCAGGTCCGGGGCGCCGCCGCGCCGCGGCCGGCTGCTACGAATCGAACGGGCGGAAGGCGAGAAGGCGAATGTTTTCCGGAAGGGCTATTCTCGTGGGATTCTGGGCGCTCGCCTGGACCGCCCCGGCGCCGGCCGCAGCCGCCGACGCCGTCCGTTTCGAGACCTCGGAACTGGCCGTGGTGACCGGCCGGGGACGGTTCTCGTTCACCGTCGAGATGGCGGTGACCGAGGCGCAGCGCCAGCAGGGCCTCCAGCACCGGAACGCGCTGGCCCCCGATGCGGGCATGCTGTTCGACTTCGGCTCCTCCCAGCCCGCCTCCATGTGGATGAAGAATACCCCGATCGCGCTGGACATGATCTTCGTCGCCGGCGACGGCCGCGTCGTCAATGTCGAGGCCCGGACGCGCCCGCGCTCGCTCGCCGTGATCCGCTCGGCGGGCCCGGTGCGCGCGGTTCTCGAGGTCAATGCCGGCACCGCCGAGCGCCTCGGCGTCGAGGCGGGCTCCCTCGTCCTGCATCCGGTCTTCGGCACGGCGCCGCCGTAAGCGCCGAGGTCCGCGACGCCTAAGAGACACGGATTCCGCGATGGGATAAGATCGGGAATGCGGCGTGGAGAAACGGAATCGGAGCGGCGGACCGGCGCGTCCGGTCCCATGCGCGCCTTTGACGACATGGCGGGCGGCCTTCTCGTCGCCATCGGCGGCAACGCCACCCACCCGCGCGACATCAAGGGCACGGCCGCCGAGCAGGCCGCGGTCGCCGCCCAGACCGGCCGGGCCCTGCTTCCGCTCATGACGCTGGACCGCGAGCTGGTCGTCACCCACGGCAACGGCCCCGTGGTCGGCAAGATTCTCATGCGCCAGATGGTGGCGCGCAAAAGGGTCGCGCCCATGTCGCTGGACATTTGCGTCGCCCATAGCCAGGGCGGTATCGCGTACTTGTTGATGCAATCGCTCGAGAATGCGCTGCGCCAAGCGAACGACCCGCGCCACGTCGTCTGTCTTCTGACCCAGGTCGAGGTGGACCCGAATGATCCCGCCTTCGGAAATCCTGTCAAGCCGATCGGCCATTTCTACGATGAAGACGAGGCGCAGGACCTCGCCCACGAGATGAACTGGCAGATGCGCGAGGATTCGGGCCGCGGCTGGCGCCACGTGGTGGCGTCGCCCGAACCCCGGCACATCGTCGACATCTCGCTGGTCCATGCGCTCGCCAAACGCGGCGCCGTGGTAATCGCGGGCGGCGGCGGCGGAATCCCGGTGATCCGGGACGCGGGCGGCGTGCGTCGTGGCGTCGAGGCGGTCATCGACAAGGACCTCACGTCGGCGCACATGGCGAACGTGCTCGGGATCGGGGAGATGATGATCCTCACCGACGTCTCGCGCGTGGTCCTGAATTTCGGCACCTCGCGGCAAAGGGAGTTGACGCGCGCCTCGCTTTCCGAGGTCCGCGCCTACCGCGCCGAGGGGCACTTCCCGCCGGGCAGCATGGGCCCCAAGGTCGAGGCCGCGATCCGCTTTCTCGAACGCGGCGGCGAACGGGTGGTCATCGGACACCTGAGCGAGGCGTTGGCCACGCTTGCCGGCGATGCGGGCACCGAAATCCGGCGCGATGGGGATTGACAAAGCGCGCGCCTCTCAGGTGCGGCGCGCGGCACGAATGACGGCGGGCGCCTCTCAGGTGCGGCGCGCGGCCGACGACGGCTCGAACTTTGTGGTGCGGCTGATCGGCGGCGCGGCGCGGCGCGCGCTGGCCGACGGATCGCACGCGACGGTGCTCGCGGTCTTTCGGCGCAGCTTTTATGTCGACGGCGGCGATGGGAGACTCGCGTGCTTCGGTCCCGAGGCGATGGGTGCGGGACCGCTCAACGGGCTCTGCGCGCTGGCCGAACCGATCGACTGGCAGGCGCGGGGGCTATGCGCGGGGGCGCCCGTCGCAATCGCGGGCGGCGCCGTCAGCATCGGCGAGGGAATGGTCTTCTCGCTCGGGGCCGCACTCGAATGGCGGGCGCCCCGCCCCATCCGGCGCTGGTCGCCCACAAGCGTCGCCCGGGGGCTCGAGCGCCTGGCCGAGGCGGTCGCCCCGCGCCTTCCCGAAGACGGGATCGGCCCGTTGATCCCCGATCTCGCGACCCGGCGCCGGCCCCATGACGCGGCCGTCGCGGCCCTTGGCGGCGCGGGCGCCGGCGGCCTCGACGCCATGGTCGAATGGCTCGTCACGGCCGCCGCCGGCACGCCGCCGGGCTCGCCGCCGCCCCATGCCGCGGGCCCACTCATCGGATGCGGTCCGGGGCTGACGCCGTCGGGCGACGATTTCGTCGGCGGCGCGATGGTCGCTTTGCACGCGGCCGGGCGCACAAGCGCGGCCGATTCGCTCGGCCGTTGGGCGCTCGCGAAGGCGCGCCACGGCACCGGGAAAATCAGCCGCGCGCACTTGGCCGCGGCCGCCGAAGGCGAAGGCGCGGATACGCTGCACCGTCTCGTCGCGGCGCTGTTCGCGGGCGA
>JAKZXM010000052.1:0-3870 GCA_047514975.1 Rhodospirillales bacterium | reverse complement strand
GAAGGATGCAGCTCGGGTACTTCCAGGTGATGGCGGATCCGGTCTCGACCTGGGTCCAGAGAATCTTGGAATCGCGGCCCCGGCAGGCGCCGCGCTTGGTCACGAAGTTGTAGATGCCGCCACGGCCGTCCGCGTCGCCCGGATACCAGTTCTGGACCGTCGAGTACTTGATCTCGGCGTCGTCCAGCGCCACCAGCTCGACCACGGCGGCGTGAAGCTGGTTCTCGTCGCGCATGGGCGCCGTGCAGCCCTCGAGGTAGCTGACGTAGGACCCCTCTTCGGCGATGATGAGGGTGCGCTCGAACTGACCGGTCTGGGCGGCGTTGATGCGGAAGTAGGTGCTCAGCTCCATGGGGCAGCGCACGCCCTTGGGCACGTACACGAAGGTGCCGTCCGAGAACACCGCCGCGTTCAGGGTGGCGAAGAAGTTGTCGGAGTAGGGAACGACGGAGCCCAGGTACTTCTGCACCATTTCGGGATGCTCGCGCACCGCCTCGGAGATCGGGCAGAAGACCACGCCCATCGCCTCGAGCTTGCCCTTGTACGTGGTCGCGACCGAGACGCTGTCGAAGACCGCGTCCACCGCGACGCCTGCCAGCATCTCTTGCTCCTTCAAGGGAATGCCCAGCTTTTCGTACGTCGCCAGCAGCTCGGGATCGACCTCGTCAAGGCTGTTGGGCCCGTCCATGGACTTGGGCGCCGCATAGTAGTACGCGTCCTGATAGTCGATCGGCGGATAGTGGACCTTCTGCCACGTGGGTTCGCGCATGGTCCTCCAGTGACGGAACGCCTTAAGCCGCCACTCGAGAATCCAGTCGGGCTCGTCGTTCTTCGCCGAGATGAAGCGGACCGTGTCCTCGTCCAGCCCTTTCGGGGCCAGCTCGGACTCGATCTCGGTGACGAAGCCGTACTTGTAGGCCGTGTCGTCGAGCGCAAGCTCGTTCGCCGTCTTGGTTTCGGTCTCCATGGGAATTCGCTCCGTTACACCGCCGGAGATTCGCCCAGGGCGCGCTCGCGCCCCTTCGCCGGCGGTCGTGGGAATCCGATGCCGGGCGCCTCCGCGTCCAACATGTCGGCGAGCGTGACGCGTGCGAGCGCGCCGCGAATCACCTCATTGATCCGGTTCCAGCGCCCGTTCAAGGCGCAAATGGGTTCTAACTCGCAGTTGTCGTGGGTGCCTTCGACGCAGGCCGCGACCGCCACCGGCCCCTCGACGGCCTCGATGATCTCGACGACGTTGATCTCGGTCGGCGCCCGGCTCAGCCCATAGCCGCCGGCGCGGCCGCGATGCGCCAGAGTGAGGCCGCGTTGGGCCAAAATCTTCAAGAGCTTGGCGACGGTGGGTCCCGGAATCCCCGTGCGTGCGGCGAGCGCGGAAGCGGTCGTGACGCCGCCCGCCTGCGCCACCTCGGCGAGGATCACCACCGCATAATCGGTGAGTTTGTTCAAGCGAACCATGCCGCACCACAAAGAGCACTGTTTTCGTACTGTTTAAATTAGGCCGGAACCCGTACATGTCAAGACCGATTCCGTGGGTGGGCGAATCGCCCGCCCTCAGCGTGCGTGCTATGACCGGCCGGTGTTTGATGCGCGCGCGTCGCGGAAGTCGAACGGAGGACGCAGCCCATGGCACTGCTCTACCATTCGGGCGACGATCCCGAGCGCTGGCGGACCGCGTTTCGCGAATGCGCGCCGGGATTGGAATTGCGGGTCTGGCCCGATATTGGCGAAGCCTCGGACATCACCGCGGCGATGGTCTTCAACCCGCCCCACGGGGTGCTGGCCAGCCTTCCCAATTTGAAGCTGATCATCTCTAGGGGGTTCGGGGTCGATCACCTGTTCACGGACCCAGCACTTCCCCCCCACGTTCCGATCGTCCGCCTGGTGGACCCGTCTGCGGTCTGCCAGATGACCCAATACGTGGTCCTCGCCACGCTTCGCTATCACCGGCGCATGGACGAGATCGAGGATGCCTGGCGCCGGGGGGAATGGCGGAAGGTTCCGCCACCCGACACCGCCAAGACCGTCGTCGGCGTTCTCGGGCTCGGCGTCTTGGGGCGCGATGCGGCCGAAAAACTGGCCTCGCTCGGGTTTACCGTCCGTGGCTGGTCGCGGACGGAAAAGGAGATTCCGGGGATCACGTGCTTCCACGGGGCCCAGGGCCTGGGGCCGTTCCTGGGCGAGTGCCGGATCGTCATCTGCCTTCTCGCGCTCACGCCCGAGACCGAAAGCATCTTGTGCGCCGAGACTTTCGCGGGCCTGCCCGCGGGCGCCTTCGTGATCAATGCCGGACGCGGCCGGCACCTGGTCGAAGACGACCTGATCGCGGCCCTCGATTCCGGGCACCTCGGCGGCGCGACCCTCGACGTCTTTCGGGTCGAGCCCTTGGCGACCGAGCATCCCTTCTGGCGCCATCCCAAGGTGCGGATCACGCCCCACATCGCGGCCGACGGAATCGCGCGCACCGCCGCCCCGATCGTCGCCGAGAACATCCGCCGCGCGGATGCGGGCGAGCCCCTTCTCCATCAGGTCGATCCGACACGCGGCTATTGACGCGCGCGTTGCGCACGCACGCCCCCTCTCCGTCAGATCGAACCGACGCGGCCATCATCTTGACACATTCGGGGTATTGATTCTTGCGCAGAGCCTCCCAATATCTTGTGGGAGGATCCCCCTCTCCTGCCCCGAATGGGCAGATTCGATGCCGACTTGGCGGCCGGCCCCCGACCCCCCGGGGACCGGCCGTTTTTCGATTGCCGCGCGGAAGCCGCCCTGCCCGGCCCGCGCCCGAGCCCGCTTCATGATCGGCCGCGATTGCTTTACGGTGCGCCGCCGACGCTCCCTCGGCGAGACCCCGGTTCGGGACATGACCATGACGGCCCCCTCCACGTTCGCCGGCCACGGCCTTGCCTGTGTCCGGGGCGAGCGGCCCGTATTCGCCGGCGTGGATTTCACCCTCGATGCGGGGGGCGCGCTCATGCTCACGGGCCCGAACGGCAGCGGCAAGACGAGCCTTCTGCGGCTCATGGCCCGCCTTTCCGCGCCGCGCCGAGGCACGCTCACGTGGGACGGCGCCGCGATCGCCGCCGACCGGGACGCGCATTTCGCCCGCCTCCACTACGTGGGCCATCTGGACGCGGTGAAGCCGCTTTTGACGGTCGCCGAGAACGTGGGATTCTGGACCGAGCTTCGCACCGGGTCGCCGAGCCCGAGGAGCGCCGTGGGCGAGGCCTTGGACGCGTTCGACATTGCTCCGCTCGCGCGCCTGCCGGCGCGCTTCCTTTCGGCCGGACAAAGGCGGCGCGTGACCCTCGCCCGGCTGCTCGGCGCCCCGGCGCCGCTGTGGCTCCTGGACGAGCCGACCACGGCGCTCGATACCGCCACCATCGGGCGCCTGGAAGACGCGATCACGCGTCATCGGGCGAACGGCGGCATGGCCGTGATCGCGAGCCACGCCGAGCTTGCGATCGGTCCAGTGACAGCGCTCGCGCTCGAGCACCGTGGCGCCGACGACGCCCGTTCAGCGGGCGCCGATTCGTGACCCGGTTCCTCGCCGTCATCCGCAGGGACTTGCGGCTCGCCTGGCGCCAGGGCGTCGACAGCCTCATGGTGGTCGCCTTTTTCGTCCTCGCCGTGGTTTTGTTCCCGCTCGGGGTGGGGCCGGAGCCGAACATCCTCGCGCGCATCGGCGCCGGCATCGTCTGGGTGGCGGCTCTGATGGCCTGCATGCTGTCGCACGAGCGCGTGTTCCAGATCGACTACGAGGACGGAAGCCTGGAGCTGCTGGCCCTCAGTCCCATGCCGCTGGAGCTGGCGGTGCTGGCCAAGGTGTTTGCCCATTGGCTGACCACCGGACTTCCGCTCATCGTC
>JAKZXM010000051.1:0-2952 GCA_047514975.1 Rhodospirillales bacterium | reverse complement strand
CCGACGGCCGCCGTCTGCGGGTCTCGGCGGACGGCGTCTTCATCTTCGGCCTCGGACGCGACGCCGCGAGTGGGATCGAGTTTCGCGTTAGCGGACCCGACGGCGCCGAGACCGTGCGCGCGATCGCCGTGGCGGCGCGCGACTACGAGATCCAGCGGATCGACGGATTGCCCGCCCGCCAGGTGAACCCGAGCGAGGACGATCTTGCGCGCATCCGCGCCGACGCGGCGCTGATCGCCGATGTGCGCGAGCGCGACACGCCGGCGGCGCGGTTTCTTTCGGGCTTCGTCTGGCCGGTCACCGGCACCGTCAGCGGCGTCTTCGGAAGCCAGCGGATCCTCAACGGCGAGCCCCGGCGTCCCCACAACGGCGTCGACGTCGCGGCGCCCGAGGGAACGCCGGTGATGGCGGCCGCGGACGGGATCGTCGCGCTTTTGCACCCCGACATGTACTTCACCGGCAAGACGGTGATGATCGACCACGGCCACGGGCTCAACTCGGTCTACGTTCACATGAGCGTGATCACGGTCACAGACGGCCAGCGCGTCGCCAAGAGCGAGACCATCGGCCGGGTGGGCGCGACCGGGCGCGTCACGGGGCCGCACCTGCACTGGGGAGTGAGCCACTTCGCCACCCCGATCGATCCCGCGCTGCTCGCGCCGGCGATGAACGACGCGCAAGGGAGGCGTTGATCGCGGCCGCGAATGGCGCTAGGCTTTCCCCGCTTGTGATGGTTGCTTGAGATTTGAGGAGACCCACATGCACAAGACGATCGCAACCGCGGCGGCGTTGGCCGCCATCCTCGTGATCGGTGCCGCCGGAACCGCGTTCGCGGGCGGCGGCTGTGGCGGCTATGGCGTGCAATCCGTCTACGTCCCCACATTGGACCAGTCGATGGCCGATGGCTCGAAGGTGGTGGTGATCAAGCCGAAAAGCGGAACCTGACAACGGCGCGGCGGCGCCAGTGCGCGCCGCCGATCGTCGCCTAACGCCTCACGGCCGGCCCCGCCGGCCGTTCTTCTTTCGCCCCCCAGCGGTTGTGGAGCCACAGCCACTGCTCGGGCGTGTCGCGCACCCAGCCTTCGATGACGGCATTCACCCGGGCCATGGCGCGGGCCACGTCGGCCTTGCGCTCGCCCGTCATATCGAGCTCCAAGGGCGGCGAGATCACGAGCCGGAAGCGCGCGCCCGAGAGCCTGACGACGCGCGCCGGCACCACGGGGACGTCGTAACGCAGCGCGAATTCCGCGAGCGCGGGCGCGGTCATGGCCGGGCGCCCAAAGAAGGGCACCGCGATCCCGTCGTTCATCTTCTGGTCCACCAGCATGGCGAGGTGACGTCCGCGTTTGATCGAATCGATCAGGCGGCGTGCGCCCGCCGGCCCCTTCGGGATCAGCGCGCCTTCGACCGCGGCGCGGCCGCGCCGGTAGAACCATTCGACCAGGCGGTTGTTGGCGGCCCGATAGATCCGGTCCAAGGGCAGCCCGCGCTGGGTGGCGCCCAGAGAGAGGATCTCCCAGTTGCCGAGGTGGCCGGAGAAGAAAATGCCGGGCTTGCCGTCGTCGCGCAGCCGGTCCATGTTCTCGGCGCCGATCACCTCGACGCGGCCGTCGTTTGCGTAGACGTCGATCTCGCCCAGGTGCGGGTATTCGGCCGCGGTGCGGCCCAGATTGTCCCACATGCCGCGAACGATCATCGCGATCTCGTCCGCGCCCTTCTCGGGGTACGCGCGCCCGAGATTGGCGACGGCGCGCTTCGATATGGCGAGCCGGGGCCCGAACGTGCGCGCGAGCCAGCTGCCGAGCGCCGACGCGGCGTCGATGGGAAGGGCCGCGAAAATCCCATAGGCGGCGATGACGGCGGCCGCTTCCATGGGATAGAGAAGGAACCGCCTGAAGCGGCTTCGCAGGCGCGCTCGCACGATCATGGGACGCCGGGAAGCGGGCTCAGGAGCGCATCGAGCGCGGCTTCGTCGCGCCATTCCATGGTGATTGTCAGGACCTCGATCCCGCAGGCTCCCTCGGGCCCCAGGCGGGCCGCGTCCTTGGCCGTGGTGACGAGCACCGCGCCCTGGGACCGCGCGTCGGCGCGCAGCCGCTCGATCTCGCCCGCCCCGTATGCGTGGTGGTCGGGAAAGGCGTGGCCCGCGCGCACGCAGCACCCCATTTCGCGAAGCGTGGCGAAGAAGCCCTCGGGACGGCCGATGCCGGCAAACGCCACCACGTCGGCACCCGCAAGCCGCGCCGATGAAGGGTCCGGCCGGCGGCGGCAGAAGATTACGGGCATGTGCGCGCCCGCCAGCGTCCGGATGCGCGCTTCGGCGCCGGTCTCGTCCGGTTCGACGACGATGGCCGCATCGGCGCGCGCAAGACCGTCGGCCGGGCGCTCGCGCAAAGGACCGGCGGGAATCAGGCGGCCGTTGCCGAAGCCGAAGCGGCCGTCCACCACCACGACGGATAAGTCCTTGGCGACGCTCGGGTCCTGAAAGCCGTCGTCCATGACCACCACCGCCGCGCCCGCCGCGGCCGCGGCGCGAACGCCCAAGCGCCGATCGCGCGCGACCCACGTGGGAAGCGTGCGCGCGAGAAGAAGCGCCTCGTCGCCCACGTCGGCCGCCCCGTGGGACTGCGAATCGACCAGGAGCGGGCCCGGGGCGTTTCCGCCGTAGCCGCGGGCGAGGAAGGCCGCTTCGGCGCCGCGGGCGGCGAGGCGCCGGCCGAGGTCGATCGCCACCGGGGTTTTGCCGGCTCCGCCCGCGGTCAGGTTGCCGACGCAAACGACGCCGATGGGCGCCCGCCAGGGCCGGGCGGCGAGCACGCGCGCCCGGGCGCCGAGCCCCCACGCCCAGGCGAGCGGCGCCAGCAAGCGCGGCCAAGGTCCGCACCCGGGCGCCGCCCACCACTCAGGCGCGCGCACGCGCACCTCGCGCACCCGCCGACGCGTTCACCAAGG
>JAKZXM010000050.1:0-11013 GCA_047514975.1 Rhodospirillales bacterium | reverse complement strand
CGGCGTCATGGTGATCCAGCCCTACTACAGCTCGCCCACCGAAGACGAGCTGTTCGAACACTACCGACGAATCTCGGACGCGATCTCGATTCCCATCATGCTCTACAACAACCCGCGCACGGCCAACGTCGACCTGCGCCCCGCGTTCGTCGCCCGCTTGGCCGAGCTCGACAACGTCCGCTACATCAAGGAAGCGAGCGGCGACCAGTCACGGGTGCGCGAGATTCACCGTCACATCGGCGAGGATCGCATGGTTGTCTTTTCGCGCTACGACGCGTGGATGCTGGGCGCCCGGGGGTGGGTGTCGGTCTGCGGCAACATCGTTCCGGACCTTTCGGCCGAGGCGTACCGGCAGACGGTAACGCTCGGCAATCCGGCAGCCGGCCGCGAGATCTACCACCGTTTGTATCCGCTGCTCGACGCCATCGACGGGGATTTGTACGTATCCGCGACCAAGGCGGCGCTGGCGCTGATCGGTCGCCCCGTGGGGCCGCCGCGCATGCCGCGCATGCCGCTTCCCGAGGCGAGGGTGGCCGCGCTGCGGCGCGTCCTCGCGGATCTTGGCGTGCTTGCCGAGAAGGCGGCATAGGTTGCCGCACCAGCAGAATTCCCTACCCGACAATCAACCAGCGAGGAGACTACAAATCATGAAGAAACTATTCACGGTCGGATTGGCGGTTGCGTTCGGTGCGGTGTTCGCGTTGACGCAGAATGGCGCCGAGGCGAAAGAGCTCAAGTTCGCCCACCAGTCCAGTGTGACCAACATCAATCATCTGAACATCGTCGAGTTCGGAAAAAAGTTGAAGGAGCTTTCGGGCGGCGAAATGACCGTCCGCATCTTCCCGAACAAGCAGCTCGGCGGCGAGCGCGACGAGATCGAGGGAATTCTGCTCGGTACGCTGGACGCCGCCAGGCCGGCGTCAGCCGTCCTCGCCAACTGGGTGCCCGAGTTCAACGTCGCCAACATGCCGTTCGTCTTCCGCGATCTCGGTCACTTCCGGCGCGTCTGGCGCGCTGGTGGCGAGCTGCACAAGATCATGCAGGAAAAAGCGGAAGCAACGGGGCTCCGCTTCCTTTGCTCGGTGACCACCGGCATCCGCAACATCATGTCGAAGCGGCCGATCTTCGGCATCGACGACATGAAGGGCCTCAAGATCCGGGCGATCGAGAACCCGGTGCACGTGGCCACCTTCAACGCCATGGGCGCGAACGCCACCGCGATCGCGTACCCAGAGGTTTACGGCGCGCTGCAGACCGGCGTCGTCGACGGCGCGGATGCGGCCAACAACAATTACCACAGCCAGAAGTTCTACGAGCAGGCCCCCTATTGGTCGCTGATCGGTTGGCTCGTGTTCACCAACACGATGATCATGTCGGAGAAGACGTGGGATTCGCTTTCCGCGAAGAACCAGAAGGCCGTCCAGGACGCCGCATTCTATGCCTGCGAATTGAACAACGAGTTCTACGTGACCGACGGGGACGAGAAACTTCAATTGCTGCTGGCCGAGGGCGTCAAGGTCACCGTGCCCTACCGCCAACCGTTCATCGACGCCTCGCAGAAGGTCTACGAAGAGTTCCTCAAGACCGACGCCGAGAAGGCCCTCGTCAAGCTCATCCAGGACACCGAGTAGTCCGGGATTCGCGATAGCAAACGACGCTAGGCACCGACGTCGGCCGGGCCCGTACGAGGTGACCCGACGCCAGCGAATGGGATGACAGACATGCCCAGCGTCCTAGCCGTGTCGACCAAGATCGTCGTCGCCATCCGCGGCGGCTTCACCTATTTCGTGCTCGCGTGTTACGGCTACATGATGGTGGCGGTTGGCTTCCAGGTTCTCGGCCGCTACGTCTTCAACTTCCAGATCGGCGACGCCACCGAAACCGCGACCTTCGCCCAGGTCTGGATGGGCTTTGCGGGTTCGGGCATCGCCATGCGCCGGGGTACCATCTTCGCCATCGACGCGCTGCCTCAGACGTTGCCGCTGATCCCTGCGCGCATCCTCAAGATCCTGATCGCCACGGCGAGCATTGGTTTCCTGTGCGTTATGATTTACGGGGGCTACCTGCTGTTCGAAAGCGGCTTCCTCCAGACCTCGCCGACCTTGCTGATCCCGATGTGGATCATCTACGCCGTGGTCCCGATCTCGATGGTCTATTTCGTGCTCGAGGTGATCCTGCAAGTTATCGAACATTGGGATAACCCGTTCCAACGGCAGGTGATGGTCGAGGCGGAGGACGTGACGTGAGCTTCGCGCTCGGCGCCGTCGTCGTCACCCTGGCGCTCGGGGTGCCGGTCGTCTTCGTGCTTGGCATCACCGCGACGCTGACGCTGCTGTTCACCACCGATTTGCCGATCGTCCTGATCGCGCACCGCTTTTATGCGGGCATCAACTCGTTTCCGATCATGGCGATCCCGTTCTTCATCCTCGCCGGCATGATCATGGACGCCGGCGGTATCTCGCGCCGCATCGTCGATTTCTCCACCGCGCTCGTCGGTTGGATCACGGGAAGCCTGCTTCAGGTCGCGATCTTCGCCGCCACCGGTCTCGCCGCCATGTCGGGCTCGGGAAGCGCGGACACCGCGGCGATCGCGGCAATCCTGACGCCGGAGCTGAAAAAGCGGAAATACGACGTCGACTTCGCGCTTGGCATCATCGCCACCGCCGGCAGCCACGCCCAGATCGTGCCGCCGAGTTTGATGATGGTGCTGATCGCGGTGATCAACGACCTGTCCGTCGGGGCCATGTTCCTCTCGGGCGTGCTTCCGGGGCTTCTGACCGTGCCCGCGCTCTCCATCGTCGCCTACATCCACGCCAAGCGTGGCGGCCCTCAATACCGCGACCCCGAACCGTTCAGCGTGGTGCGCCTGGGTCGCGCATTCTTCTACGCCATTCCGGCGCTCGGGATGGCTGTGATCATTCTCGGCGGCATCCTCTTCGGCATCTTCACGCCCACCGAGGCGGCGTCGATCGCCGCGTGGTACGGCTTGATCGTCGGTCTCTACATTTACAGGGACCTCAAGTACAGGGACATTCCCGGGGTCATGTTGCGCGCGGCGGGGTATTCGTGCGGCATCCTGCTTCTGGTCGGGGCCGGCAACATCTTCGGCTTCCTCATCGCCATCGCGGGTGTCCCGGAGTTGCTGACCGCATGGATCAACTCGGTGGTCTCGCAGCCGTGGACGTTCCTGCTGTTGATCAACTTTATCTTCCTCGCGCTCGGGTGCTTCGGCGAAAGCCTGGTCTACATCCTGGTCTTGAGCCCGGTCCTGCTGCCGATCGCCCAGGGCTTCGGGATCGACCCGATCCACTTCTGCCTGGTGATGGTCTTCAACCTGGTGATCGGCATGATCACGCCGCCCATCGGGGCGACGGTGTTCGTGGTCTCGACCATCGCCGAGCGCTCGATAATGCAGGTGACCAGGCGCTTGTTCTGGCCGTGGTTTGCGATGGTCGCGGTCCTGATCCTCATCACCTACGTTCCCGAATTCAGCCTCTATCTTCCGCGGATCGCGGGTTTCATCCGCTAGGCCCGACCATCCGCGGCCGCGCCGGAGCGCGGATCTGCGGCCCGTTTCGTGATAGGATGGCCCGAAGCCGGCGCATCGTGGCGCGGCGGCCGCATGGACGTCGACGCGATCGAGGGAGGAATCGGATGAGCGCCCGGGAC
Source organism: Rhodospirillales bacterium (assembly GCA_047514975.1). Taxonomy (GTDB): domain Bacteria; phylum Pseudomonadota; class Alphaproteobacteria; order Rhodospirillales; family JASLLV01; genus JASLLV01. Next base: position 7,344 of record JAKZXM010000050.1, on the reverse strand, counting down.
ATCACCATCCAGGCGGCGGACGGCGGTGAGTTCGCGGCTTATCTCGCGACCCCGAGCGCCGGCGAGGCCCCCGGAATCGTCGTCATCCAGGAAATTTTCGGCGTCAACGAGGTGATGCGGAGCCTTGCCGACTGGCTCGCGGAAGAGGGATTCGCCGCCCTTTGTCCCGATTTGTTCTGGCGTCAGGAGCCGGGCATCCAGATCACCGACCGGACCGACGCGGAATGGGCGCGGGCGTTCGAGCTGCTCCAGGGATTCGACGTGGACAAAGGCGTCGACGACATCGCCAGCACCATCGACGCGCTGCGCGGCTCAGACGCCTGCAGCGGCAAGATCGGCGCGGTCGGGGGTTCTGCCTCGGCGGCCGGCTCGCCTTCCTCACGGCGGCCCGGACGTCCGTGGACGCCGCCGTCGGGTACTACGGGGTCGCCCTCGGCGGCCACCTGAACGAAAGCGTCCGCGCGCCGGTGATGCTTCACGTCGCAACCGCCGACGAGTTCATGCCCGCCGAAGAACAGGCTGCCGTGCACGCGGCCCTCGATCCCAACCCCAAGGTCACGCTGCACGACTACGCAGGCAACGACCACGCGTTTGCGCGCGTCGGCGGCAAGCACTACGACCGGCGCGCGGCCGAGCTCGCGCATGCCCGCACGCTCGAATTCCTGAGAACCCATTTGGGCTGAAGCCGGTGGCGCGTTCGCCGGCCCACCCTCAAGCGCGGGCGATCGCGAGCCGGTTCTCGATCGGGCGGATGCAGATCGCCAGAACCACGGCCGCCGCGGCGGCTCCGCACATGAGCCAGACCGCGCTGTTCCACGACCCGGACGCGGTCACTATGGCCGCGAGTGCGGGCGGGCCGACGAATTGACCGAGGTTGGATCCCTGCATCAACAGCCCGTTCGTGGTGCCGAGCTGGTCCGGGCTCGGCGAGAATACCGGCGCGCCCGAAAGCACCGCGGCGGGCAGGAACCCGCCGAACCCCGAAAACGCTAGGCACAGCCCATAGCGCAGACCGTCGGACAGCGCCGGCGAGAAGATTCCGAGCGCCGTGATCCCCATGGCCGCGGCGCCGATCGCGATGAGAAGCCAGTGCCGCGCACCGCGGCGCATGAGCCATCCGGCGACGATGTTTCCCGGCACGTTGACCGCCACCACCAGCGCGCTCAACGCGGCCGCGGCCCCGAGGCCGAATGCGCGCTCCTCGACCAAGTAGGTCGGCAGCCAGACCATCAGCGCCATCCACTGAAGCGTGTAGAACGGGAAACAGATCGCGAGCAGCCAGGGGCCGGGTCGCCCGACCGTCAGCCGGACATTGCGAACCAGCGACGCCGGCGGCCTCGAATCGGCGGATCGCGGCGCCGGCGACGGCGCGACCAAGGCGACGACGCCGATCCAAACAACCGAGACGCCCGCCAGCGCCCACCAGATGCCGCGCCAACCGGCGGCCGACAGAAGCGCCGGCGCCGCCAACATCACCAATGTGATGCTCGCCGGCATGTACGCGCTCCAGATCCCGAGCGCGAACCCGCGGTCGCGGCCCTTCGCGGCCGCCGCGATCAGCGACGGAGCCGCCACCGCGACCGAAAGGAAGCCGAAACCCTCGGCGAAGCGGCTCGCGAGCAGCATCGCGCCGGTGTCCGCGAGGCCGCCGACGGCGCTGCCCGCCGCCAAAAGCCCGAGCCCGATCATGGTCAGGCGCCGATGGCCGATGCGATCGGCGAGCGATCCGGCGGCGAGGCCGAGGGCCGCACCCGTGGCGCCGAAGACCGAGACCACCCAGCCGCCGAAAACGAGATCGAGCCCGAGTTCCGCTCGCAGCATGGGCAACGACGGCGGAAGTTTGCCGAGATGGCTCGCCGCCATCATTCCGGCGACGACCGCGACCACCACGGCGCCCCAGCGCGATTTCTCGGGCGCCTTCGTCGTCATGGGAGCGGGCGCCCGCGCGCCGCCTCGGGACGCCGCGTTCGGCCGCCCGGGCGCGGTCCAAAGGCGTTGCATGAGCCAGGGCATGCGGGCATACTTGAACGAAGCATGATTCTGGCCCGCGCGGCGAGATTATCTCCACGCGAATGGCCGGCAATCCATTCAAGCACGCGGGAGGCGTCATTCATGGACAAGAACTCCGTCGATTGGCACGGCTCGATCCCGGCGATCGTCACGCCGTTCGATGCCGAAGGCAACTTTGACGAGCCGAAGCTCCGCGCCCTGATCGAACTTTTCATCAAGAACGGCGTCGCCGGCCTGCTGGCCAGCGGTTGCACCGGCGAGTTCTGGGCGATGACCCTCGACGAGCGCAAGACGCTTTTCGAAGTCTGCGTCGACGCCGCCGCCGGACGGGTTCCGGTGATCGCGGGGACCGCCGCGATCCGCACGCCCGACGCCATCGAACTGACGCAAGCGGCCAAGGAGGCGGGCTGCGACGGCGCGATGATCATGCCGCCGTTCTTCGTCAAGCCGAGCACCGACGACGTGATCGCCCACTACGAGGCGATCTCGGACGCGGTCGCGTTGCCGATCATGCTGTACAACATACCCATGTACAACCAGACGGCGTTGACGCCGGAGCTGGTCTCGCGACTCGCCGAAATCGACAACATCGTCGCCATCAAGGAAAGCTCTTTCGACTTCAACAATTTCTACAAGACCCAGCTCCTTTGCGGTGACCGCATCCGGGTCATGTTGGGCCCCGCCGGGGTCTACGGCGTCGCCGCCATCGAGCTCGGCTGCCCGGGCTACGTCGAGGCCTTCCCGAACTACTGGATGGAGCCGGATGCGAACCGCTTCGTCGAGATCGTCGAGGCGCGCGAGATGGACCTGGCGCGCGAACTTCAGCGCAAGGGTTTGTTCCTGACCGAGCTCATGAGCGCGAACGGGCGCAACTATTACGAATCGGTCAAGGCGGCCATGAGCGCCCTCGACCTGCCGGGCGGCGTGCCGAGGTTGCCCCTGCGGCCGCTGGGCGAGCCGCATTTGACCGAGATCCGCGAAGGGCTCGAAAAGATCGGTATCACCAAGATCGCGGCAGCCGCCCAGTAGCGGGCACCGAGTCGAACCGAGCGGTCCCCGGCCGCCGGTACGCCGCGTCCGAATCCGATAGCGGCGCGATTGCCGGCCGGGGCGAAATCATAAACGACGGGAACCAGGAGGATGTGCAGATGAACGACGTCCCTGCGAGACAGGAAAACCAGCTCAAGTATCCCAAGTACAAGACTCACTTCTCGGAGTTCGTCGGGGTCGGCGCCAACGGCAATCTGTGGGTCGACGGCTGCGACTGCCAGGAGCTCGCGGATAGGTTCGGAACCCCGCTTTTCGTCCTCAGCGAAGGCCAGTTCCGCCACAACTACCGCCACTTTCGCGACGCCTTCCGGGCGGCTTACCCGGACGTCGAGGTTCTGTTCGCCAACAAGAGCGCCAACCAGCTCGCCGTGCGCCACATATTCAACCAGGAAGGAGCCGGCGGCGACGCCTTCGGCCTCCAGGAGATGTACTACTCGCTGCTCACCGGCGCCGACACGTCCAAGATGGTGCTGAACGGAAGCAACAAGGAAGACGCCGAGCTCGAGATGGCGGTCGCCAACAAGGTGTGCATCAACATCGACGCCATGGACGAACTCGAGCGCATCGACGCCGCCGCCAAGCGCCTGGGCGCGACCGACGTGCCGCTCGGCATCCGCGTCAAGCTGATCCTCGATGATCTCAAGGACCGCTACGGCCAGCCCATGCACGGAGAGGGAAGCTTGCAGGAGCAGGCCGCGTCCCACAAGTGGGGCATGACCATGGACGAGACGGTGGAGCTGATCGGGCGCATCGACAAGATGCCCGACATGAACCTGATCGAGCTCCACTACCACTTGAGCCGCATGGACAACAAGGCGTCCGACTTCGCAGTGATGGCGCGCGAGATGATCGTCTGGACCGACGAGATTCGCAAGAAGACCGGTTGGACGGCGCCCACCATCGACATCGGCGGCGGCTGGACCTTCGGCCGCGCCGGCGGCACCGGCCCCGAACGTGCCGACGACGACAAGAGCGCCGCCACCTTCGAGGATTACGGGACGGAGGTCTGCGAGGCGATCAAGGACGAGTGCCAGAAGCGGAACTTTCCGCTGCCGAAGCTCAAGATGGAGCCCGGGCGCTCGATCTCGGGCAGCGCCGGCGTCGCCATCGGCCGCGTGGGCGCCGTCAAGAAGCACCCGGCGAAGACCTGGATCAACTGCGATCTCAGCTCCAACATCATCACCTGGGTCAACTTCTGCCACTGGTACTTCCCCATATACCCGGTGCAGGACGCACTCGCCAAGGCGACCCAGGTCGCGGACCTGGTGGGGCCGTTGTGCAGCTCCGACGAGCTCGGCCACGCTCGCGATTTCCCGGAGCTCGAGCGCGGCGACTACATCGCCATGCTGGATTGCGGCGGCTACACCGAATCGACCATGGCCAGCTTCAATGCCCAGCTGTGGCCGGCGACCGTGCTCGTCAACGGCACCCAGGCCGACGTCATTACCGAGCGCATGCGCCTGAGTGACGTGATGGGGCGCTTCAAGGTGCCGCCACGGCTTCTCGACGGCTCGTACGGGCGGCTGCGCGAAAGCGGATAGTCGCGGCGCCGCGACTCCGCGAGCCGGCGTTCCTTGCGATCACGGCGACGTCTCCTCGGGAGGCGTCGCCGTTTCTCTTTATCTTCGCGGCTCGCCGGCGGCCTTGCGTTGGCGGTGCTCGATCGCGCCGACGCCGAGCGAGAGGATCGTCATGGCCGCGGCCGCGGCCGTCATCAACCCAACGCCGCTCTCCCAGTTCCCCGCGGCGGTCACGACGGCCGCCAGCGCCGGGGGCCCGACGACGTTGCCGAGGTTGAGACCCTGGACCAAAAGCCCGTTCGTCGTTCCCACCTGTGCCGCCGTGGGCGCGAAGCTGGGGACCGCGGCCCGAATCGCGGTCGGCGGCATTCCCCCGACCGCGGAGAACACCAGGCAAAGCGCGTAGCGGGCGCGATCGGAGAGGTCGGGATCGAAGATTCCCACCGCCGCGAGCCCCATCGCGGCCGCCGAGCCCGCCATCAGAATCCAGCGCGGGAACCGGCGGTGCAACAACCAGCCCGCGATCAGGTTTCCGGGAACGTTGACCGCGACGACGGCCGCCGTCATGACCGCGGCCAAGGCCGATCCCATTCCGCGCTCCTCGATCAGGAACGTCGGCAACCAGAGCATGACCGCCAGCCATTGGAAGGTGAAAAGCCCGAAGCAAAGCGCGAGTAGCCACGTGGCGGGAGCGGAAACGGTCAGCCGAACGTTGCGCGCCAACGCCCCGTCGCGCGCCTGGCGCTGACCCTGACCGACGTCGCGCCTCGTGCCCGCCGCGAGAACGACGAGCCAGATCGCGGTCACGAGCGCCGTCACCTGCCAAAGCCCCCTCCACCCCGTGCCCGCGAGCAAAAGCGGCGATACCACGATCATCAGGGCGACGCCCGCCGGCACGTTGGTGCTCCATACGCCGAGCGCGAGAGCGCGATCGCCGGCGGCGGCGGCCTGTGCGACCATCGACGGCGCCGCGACCGCGACCGCGAGGAACCCCAGTCCCTCGACGAGGCGCGCGGCAAGCAGGAACGGGCCCGACTCCGCGAGGCTTCCGGCAAAGCTGCCCACGGCAAGCGCGCCAAGGCCGATCAACGTCAGGCGCCTGTGGCCGATGGTGTCGGCAACGCTTCCCGCGACGATGCCGAGCGCCAAGCCGGTCGCCGCGAAGGCCGAGACCAGCCAGCCGCCGACGACCAGGCTCAGGCCCAGCTCGGCGCGCACGACCGACATGGCGGGCGGCAGCTTTCCGACGTGGAAGGCGGCGATGTAGCCGGCGACCACGGCGAACAGGATCGTATTCCAGCGGGTGCCCTCGGTCCCGTTCATGTCGCTCCCCTCGCGCATCGGCCCGGCGGCGCATGTTTTGCGGACCGGATCGCCGCGCCAACGTTGAGCCGACGACACTTCGGGCGCAAGGGTGATACAGCCCCGTTCCCATGCCGAGGGTGATTGCGGACGCCAGCGCCGGTTGCGCCCGTTCCCGATCCCTGCCAAAAGAAAACCGGATCCCGCGCCACGTCGAAGCGATCGCGGGCGGCGGAGCGGACGATGCGCAACGTGGTTGTCGGAGGAATTGCCGGCCTCGTCGCCGGCGTCGTGATCGGCGCGACGATCGTCGCTCCGCGACTCGACCCCGCGGCCCGCGCCCCGTCCGCCGGGATCACCATCGACGACGGGCCGCCAAGGAATGGGGAAGGCGCGCGCCCGTCGCCGCCGTTGCCCATCGACCGCGGGCCAAGCGTCCGCTGGCGGATGGTGAGCGCCTACCCCGCGACCCTTCCCCAGCTCGGGACCCTCGCCAAGCGGGTGGAAACGGAAATCGCGCGCGTGTCGGGGGGACGGTTCGAGGTGCGCCTCTTCGATCCCGACACCCTCGTCGCCGCGGACGAGCTGTTCGAGGCGGTCGCGTCGGGAACCGTCGACGCCGCCTTCGCCGCGCCATCGCGATGGGCGGACGAGGAACCGGCGCTCGATCTGTTCGCGGCGGTTCCGTTCGGTCCCGAGCCCGCGGAATACGTCGCCTGGATCTATTTCGGCGGCGGCCGCGAGCTGTTCGAGAGCCTGTTCCGGCGACGCGGCGTCCATGCGCTCTTTTGCGGCCTGATCGCGCCCGAGGCCGCAGGCTGGTTCCGCAGCGAAGTCAACACCGTCGACGACCTGCGGGGCTTGCGGATGCGGATCACGGGTCTGGGGGCGAAGGTGATGACGCGGCTCGGCGCCACCGCGGTTCCGATGGACGGCGGCGAAACGTTCATCGCCCTCGAGAAGGGCTCGTTGGACGCGGCGGAGTTCTTCACGCCCGCGGTCGACGCCGCGCTGGATTTCCGCCGGCTCGGCAAGCACTACTACTTCCCGGGGTGGCATCAGCCGGCGACCCTGTTCGCCCTGATCGTGAATAAGGACCGGTGGCGCGAGGCCGGTTCGGCGGCCAGGGCCCAGATCGAGACGGTGTGCGGCGACAACATCCGCTACGGCCTGGCCGAAGGCGGGGCGCTTCAGTTCGCCGCGCTCGTCGAGATGGGCGCCCAGGGCGTGAAGATGCACCGATGGTCCGGCGCCATTCTCGACGCCTTGGAAGCGGCATGGCTGAGCGTCGTCGAAGACGAGCGCGCGAAGGACGCAAACTTTAAACGCGCCTGGGATTCGCTTGCGAGCTTTCGCCGCGACTACGCCATCTGGAACGAGCTCGGATACACGCGCCGGCGCTGACGATTCCGCTCAGAGCGGCTCTCGCGCGTCGTCGGCCTCGACGAGGGCGCTTGAGACG
>JAKZXM010000049.1:0-4799 GCA_047514975.1 Rhodospirillales bacterium | reverse complement strand
GCTTCAGGCCAACGCGGTCGTCGGCGCGTTTCAGGAATGGAAGGCCGAGAGCAGCGCCGAGGCCCTGAACGCCATGATCCCGGATGAGGTGATGGTGCGACGGGGCGCCAAGCGCCACGTGACCGTCAGCGCCGATCTCGTCCCCGGCGACATCGTGCTTTTGCAGTCCGGCGACCTGATGCCCGCTGATGCGCGCTTGATCACGGCGCACGACGTGACCGTCGACGAATCCTCGCTTACCGGCGAATCGGTTCCGGTGGGCAAAGTCTCGGACCTCGTCCTCGCCGAAGCGACCGCCGTCGCCGACCGGCGCAACATGCTGCACGCGGGCACGACGGTCCTGGCCGGACGCGCCGCGGGCATCGTCATTCAGACGGGCCTTCACACCGAATTGGGACGAATCGCCCAAGCGATGGCCGGAATCGAAGCGGGCACGCCGCCGTTGGTGATTCGGCTCCGCCGGCTGACACGCGTGATCGGGATCGTCGTCGTTTGCGCGGTCGCCGCCTTGGCGGTGGCCGAATTCATGCGCGGGATGGCGCTCGCCGAGGTTTTCTTCGTTGCCGTCGCACTCGCCGTTTCCGCCATCCCCGAGGGACTTCCGGTCGCCATCACGGTGGCGCTTTCGGTCGGCTCGGCACGAATGGCGCGGCGCAACGTCATCGTGCGCTCGCTTCCGGCCGTCGAGGGCCTGGGGGCGTGCACCCTCATCGCCAGCGACAAGACCGGTACGCTGACCGTAAATCAGCTCACCGTGAAGCGGCTGGTGCTGCCCCGAGAGCGCACGATCGAAGTCACGGGCGAAGGTTATGTGCCCGAGGGAACGCTGCGAATTGAGGGCGAGCTCGTCGATCACGAGATCGAGGCCGCCGCGAGACGACTCGCGAGTGCGGGGAGTCTCTGCAACGAGGCGACGTTCCGGATCGAGCCCCAGGGCTACGTCCACTTCGGCGATACCGTGGACGTGGCCTTTCTGGTCCTGGCCAAGAAGCTGGGCGCGCCGCGCCCCGCGGTGCTCGCGCGTTATCCCGAGACCGGGTTCGTTCCGTTCGAGCCGCACTTACGTTACGCGGCCAGCTTCAACGACGACGACGGGCGCACGATCGCGCACGTGAAGGGCGCGGCCGAGGTCGTGATCCCCATGTGCCAAGGAATCGACCGCGATCGGGCCATCGCCCAGGCCGAGGACCTTTCGGCGAAGGGGTTTCGGGTGCTTGCCGTCGCCGCGGGCGCGGTGGCCGCCATGCCGCCGGCGGAAGGCGCGACGTCGCCGTTGAAGGGGCTTGAGTTCCTCGGACTCGTGGGCCTGATCGATCCGTTGCGCGCGGAGGTTCCGGGCGCCGTCGAACGGTGCCGGAGCGCCGGAATCCAGGTCGAGATGGTGACCGGCGACCATCCCGCGACCGCGCTCACCATCGCTCGTGAACTCGGCATCACGCTCGATTCGGACGACGTGGTGACCGGCGCCGAGCTTTCTGAACTGATGACCGATCCGAACGAGCTCGACCTTGCGGTCGCCTCGGGCCGCGTGTTCGCCCGGGTCGAGCCCATGCAGAAGCACACCATCGTGACGTCGCATCAGCGCGCCGGTCATTTCGTCGCGGTCACCGGCGACGGCGTCAACGACGCGCCTGGCTTCGCGCCGCCCACATCGGCGTCGCCATGGGCCGGCAAGGGACCGACGTGGCGCGTGGCGCCGCCGACCTGATCCTCGCCGACGACAACTTCGCCTCCATCGTCAACGGCGTCGAGGAAGGGCGCATCGCCTACGACAACGTCCGCAAGGTGGTGTATCTGCTGATCGCCACCGGCGCGGCCGAGATCGTGCTGTTCTTCCTCGCGTTCGCCGCCGGCCTGCCGCTGCCTCTGTTTGCGGCCCAGCTTCTGTGGCTGAACCTGGTCACCAATGGCATCCAGGACGTGGCGCTCGCGTTCGAGGGCGGCGATCCGGGTGTATTGGCGCGGAGCCCCAGGCCGCCCGAGCAGCCGATCTTCGATCGCCCGATGATCGAGCAGACGGCGATCTCCGGCGCCTTCATCGGCGTGGTCGCGTTCGCGTTCTTCCATTGGGCGCTGGCGGCGGGCTGGAGCGAGGCCGAGGCGCGCAACGTCCTGTTGCTGCTGATGGTGTTCTTCGAGAACGTGCACGTCTTCAATTGCCGTTCCGAGACCCGGTCGGTCCTGCGCGTTCCGATCGGCGCCAATCCGCTCCTCGTCGCGGCCGTGGTCGCGACCCAGTCGATCCACATCGGCGCCATGTATGTCCCGGGCCTGAATAACGTTCTGGGAATCGCCCCGGTCTCGGTCGAGACCTGGTTATCGGTCGCCCCGATCGCGCTTTCGCTGATCCTCGTCATGGAGGTCTACAAGGCGTTTCGGGCTCGCAAGCCGTGACGGCGTGAGGCCACGCTGCCAGAGCACTATCCGACCAGATTGAACCGCTTTACCGGCGCAAATGGACCCGGCCTTCGGTGGGGCAAATCGCGTCGGCGGGCTCGTTGCGGCACTCGCACGATGGCCCCGCATCGCGCTTCGAGGTGCGTCTGTCCGGCAAGCCGAATTGCCGCCATCAAATTGATTCAATCTGGTCGCATAGTGCTCTAAAATCGGTGCCCGGCGTCGAGGGCCGCGCCGGCATCGACCGGGGCCTCGCGTCCTTGGCCCTTTCTTCGGCAATGGAGCGTTCGCGGTGAGGTTCCTTCTATCCGCCGTCGTCGGGCTCGTCGTTGTCCTGGTGGCGGCGGTTCTTGTCGTCCCGAGCGTCGTCGACTGGAACCAGTACAAGGGCGAGATCGCACGGCGCGTCGAGGCGCTCACCGGCCGCCAGCTGGTGATCGGCGGAAACGTCGAGATCGCGTTGCTGCCGGCGCCCGCTCTCGTCGCCCGTGACGTGAGGCTCGCCAACATCGATGGCGGGACCGCCGCGGACATGGTGCGCGTGGCGTTCCTCGAGGCTCGCGTTGCGCTCGGCCCGTTGATCACCGGCAACATCCAGGTGGAGACGATCAAACTGGTCGAGCCCGTGTTCGAGCTCGAGATCCTGGCTGACGGCCGGAAGAACTGGGAGTTCCCGCCCCCCGCCACGCCGACGACGCAACCTTCGGACGCGGTCGACGGCACGCCGGACGCGACCGACGAGGCGGCCGCCGAGGCAGCCGAGCCCAACGTGCGGCTCGACAACTTCGTGGTCGAGAACGGCACGGTCGTGTTCCGCGACCGGACGACTGGTCGCGAGGAGCGGCTCGCCGGGATCAACGCCCGCTTCGCGGCCGCCTCGCTCAGCGGTCCGTTCGAAAGCGCCGGTGAAATCGTGGTGCGCGGGGTTCCACTCGGCTTCGAAGCGACGGTCGGCCGCATCATCCACGGGCGCACCGTTCCCCTGGACGTCGCCTTGACAGCGGCAAACGGCGCGATCGAGGTTCAGCTCAACGGCACCGCGGTCGGCCTCGCCACCCAACCCAAGTTCAAGGGCACCCTCAAGGCCAGCGGCGGGAACCTGGCCGAGCTTGTCCGATTCGCCGCGGGCGACGGGCGCCTGCCCGGTTTCCTCGCCCAGGCCTTCAGGTTCGAAACCGAGGTGGTCGCGTCCGCCGACCGGGCCGACGTTCAGAACCTGACGCTGAGCTTGGGTGAAACCCAGGCGACGGGCGAGGCAACCATGACGTTCGCCGACACGGCGACATTCGCCGTCAAGCTCGGCGCCCGCCACGTGAACATGGACGAGTGGCTGGCGATGCCGCCGGCCGAGGCCGCGTCCCCGCCCAAGCTTGCGCCGGAGGGCGAAACCGCGGGCGGGCAAAGGGACGACAGCGGACCACGCGCGTCGATCAAGCTCGCACCGCGCGCCTTGCCGCCGGCGCAGCCGGCCGAGGCGCAGCCGTTCGCGCTGCCCGCCGGAATAAACGGAACCCTGGACGTTTCCGTCGACGCGATCACGTTCCGGGCCGGCATCGTCCGCCAGCTCCGCGCGGCCGCCGAGCTCGCGGGCGGCGAGATCACGGTCAGCCACGTGTCCGCCCAGCTTCCCGGAGGCTCCGAGGCCGCCGCGTTCGGTTTCGTGACCGTCGACGAAGGGCGCACGATCTTCGAGGGCGAGGTGGAAGCCTCGGTCAGCGATCTTCGCCGCGTGCTCGTGTGGCTCGACGTGGAGGCGCCCGACGCACCGAACGACCGGTTGCGCAAGCTCACACTTAAGGCCGGCGTCCGCGTCACGCCCGAGGACGTGCGTATCACCGATCTCGACTTCACCCTCGACAGTTCCCGCCTCACGGGCGCGGTCACGGTGGCGCTGCGCGCGCGTCCCGCCTTCGGCGCCGATCTGTCGGTGGACAAGATCAGCCTCGATTCCTACCGCACCGATGGCGAGGCCGAGAGCGGACCGGCGCCCTCGCAGGAGAGCCCGAAGGTTGCGAAAACGGCGGTGGCGGATCCTGGGCCGGCGCAAGGCGCCGCGCTCGATGCGGGAACCGAAGCGCGATTTCCGGCGCTGGGCGTGCTTGAGCGGTTCGACGCCAACCTCAAGCTGCACGTGGGCAGCGTCGTCGTCCAAAGCACGGCCTTGAAGGACATCCGGTTCGACGGAACCCTGACCAACGGCAGGCTCGAGGTGCGTCGCGCCAGCATCGCCGACGCGGCGGGGGCGAGCGCGATGGTGTCGGGAACGTTCGCGGGATTCTCGGGCGTGCCCGAGTTCTCGAACGCCCGCATGGAGCTCAAGGCCGCGAACGTCGCGCGATTGTTGCGGCTCGTTGGTGTCGACTCACCGGTGCCGCCCGCCAAATGGGGCCGCGTCTCGGTGG
>JAKZXM010000048.1:0-10240 GCA_047514975.1 Rhodospirillales bacterium | reverse complement strand
ATGGGCCTTGCCCCAGGCGTCCATGACGAAGGCATCGTTGACCGAGAGACAGACGATCTCGTCGATGCCCTTGGCCCTAAGCGCGTCGGCGTTGCGGACGAATCCGGGCAAGTGCTGGGCCGAGCACGTCGGCGTGAACGCCCCGGGGACCGCGAACACGGCCACCCGCTTGCCCTTGAACAGGCTGTCCGTGTTCACGTCCTCGATTCCGTCTGCGCCCATCTCCTTCAAAGTGGCGGACGGAATTCGATCGCCCAATTCGATAGTCATGTCATCCTCCCTCGATGAAACGCTGGCGCACGAAGCCGCCCGGGTCGGGCGGGGATGCGCACTTTAGCGGCTCGCCGCCGAAATTCAATCAACCGCGATGCGCTCTACGGCCCGCGCCGCTCAGCGAGACGCGGCGACCCCGGGCGCCGCCCGGCCCGCTTTCGCCTGGGCGCGCGCGACGGCGCTCAGCACCGAGTCCTCGGTCAACAGTTCGGGCAGCGCGATACCGCGCGGCGCGGCGGGGCCGTAAACGGCATCGAACGGGATTCCGTAGCGGCCGAAGCTGCCGAGATAGCGGGAAATGGCGTCGTCGGGCTCGGTCCAATCGGCCCGCATCGCGACCACGTCCGAGCCGATCAGACGTTCGAGCACGCGTCCGCGGTGCAGCACCAAGGCCTTGTTGACGCTGCACGTGATGCACCAGTCCGCCGTGACGTCGACGAACACGAGCCTTCCGTCGGCGACCACGTCGGCAATGGCGGCCTCGTTGAACGGCTGCCAAAGCGCCTGGATTCGCGGATCGGCGGCGTCGTCCGCGCGGGTCGCGCGCGAACCCTTGAGAAACGAGGGCGCCGCGAAGGCCGCGACGGCGACCACGATCAACGCCGCGCTGGCAACCGCGCGGACCGCGCGCGCGGCCCCATGACGGACGTAGAGGATCACACCGATGCCAAGCGCGCCCGCGCCCGCGGCGAGCGCCGCCGGCCAACCCGTTTGCGCCTCGAGGACGCTCAGCAGCCACAGCGCCGTCGCCGCCAGCGCGACGCCGAGAAACCGCCGCAACACCACCATCCAGCGTCCGGGTTTGGGCAGCCGGGTCGCCATCGCGGGAACCGCGGCCACCGCGAGGTAGGGCAGCGCCAGGCCGAGGCCGAGGGCGGCGAAGATCGCCACGATCTCGCCCCCACCCCGGGACAGGGCAAACCCGACCGCGGTCCCCAGAAACGGCGCCGAGCACGGCGTCGCCAGCAACGTCGCGAAGGCGCCGGCGAGGAAGCTTCCGCCGAGCGAAGAGGCGCCGTCATTCCCGTTTGCGCCGCCGCCCAGCCGCACCAGGCGGTCGGCGAGGCCGCCGGGAAGAGCGAGCGCGAAGAATCCCCACATGTTGCACGCGAACAAGGTGACCACGAGGGTCATGAAGATCAGGAACCACGGATACTGGAACTGGATTCCCCAGCCGACGGCCAGTCCGGCCGAACGCAGCGCCACCAGCGCGCCGGCCAGAACCAGGAACGCGAACTCGATGCCGGCGGCGGACGCGAGGAAACTGGCCCGCACCCGCGCGCGATCTCCGCCCCCGTGTCCGATCACGCCCATCAGCTTGATGGACAGCACCGGAAGCACACACGGCATGAGATTGAGGATCAGCCCCCCGAGAACGGCGAGCGCGAGGACGAACGCGAGCGAGCCTTCGAGTCCGAAACCGCGCGCCGCCGCGACCGAAAGCGTCCGTTCCGCCACGCGCCCCCCGTCCACCAGGGTCAACGTGAAACGCTTGCCCGGAAGACCGCCGTCGAGGTCCTCGGACCCGTACACGGCCACCTCGAGATGGGCCCGCCGCCCCCCTTCGCTCAACGCGAGACGGGGCGCGGAGAAGGACACCTCCGGCGGCCCCTCCACATAGAGATCGGGCTTCTCGAAGGGCTCTCTGGCCGTCGCCGAAACCCGGAGCACCGGGCGCGACGCCGCTCCCGACGCTTCGGCCGAATCGATGGCGAGCCCGTAAAGCGAGCCGTCCGCCGGGACCTGCACGGCAAAACGGTTAATGAGATGGGCGTGCCGGCTGGGCTCGAGGGCGCCCGACGGAACGTCGATGCGCAGCCGAGCTTCGTAGGGGATGCAGACTTCGCTGCACGTCAAATAGCGGAGCTGGGCGTCGACGGCCAGCGCCTCACCGGCATCGCCGAGTCGCGCCGCGATCGGCAGCACCACTTCGCCCGTGTAGCCGAGGGTCTCGAGACCCAAGATCGAGAAACGGGCCGGCGCCGGCCAGGACAGACGCGCGCCCGCCAGGTTGGACGAGCCCGAGAAGTCGAGCTGGGGCGGGAAGCCGGCGTCGCCGGGGCTGCGCCAATAGATTTTCCAGCCTTCCTTCAAGCGGAACTGAAGGCCCAGCGTGACCGTCTCGGACGCCCCCGTCGTGGCCGCCGCCGAGATCAAGCGAACCGCCGTCTGGTCGGTCTCGACCCACGGCGATTCGTTCGCGAACGCGGGCGTCCCCGCCAGGACCGGTACGGCCGAAAGCGCCAAGACGAGCGTTGCCGCCCGTTCGATGCGATAGCGCGTCATCATCTCACGCCGAGTTCGCCAATCATGCGCGCGCGCCTTGCCTGCGCACCCCACCGTCCGCGCCATCATAGCCGATCCGGAATTCCGTTTCCGGTCCTCGCGCGACGATCACGGAGGTTTTACCGCCGCGCCCCGTAAGGTCAATCGGCACTTTGTTCACGGCCCGTCCATATGCCAATATGGGGGCCGCGATTCGCGGTCGAACGACGCGATTCGAATGGACGGGAAGGAGGCGTTGACAGGATGCAGCGCAGCGACGATGCGGGCCGGTACCTGGCGGGACAGCTTTTGATCGCCATGCCGGGAATGCAGGACCCGCGGTTCGCCAGAGCCGTCATCTACATGTGCGCCCACAACGCCGAAGGCGCGATGGGCCTCGTCATCAATCAGGTGGTGGATTCGCTGACCTTTCCCGACCTTCTCGAGCAGCTCGGGATCGAGAGCAAGGAGCTGCGCGACCCCATCAACGTCCATTTCGGCGGCCCGGTCGAATCGGGCCGCGGCTTCGTCCTGCATTCGGCCGACTACGTCAAGGAGGCGACGCTGGTCGTCGACGAGGACATCGCGCTGACCGCCACGGTCGATATCCTCAGGGCCATCGCCATCGGCGACGGGCCCACGCGCAGCCTGCTCGCGCTCGGCTACGCGGGCTGGTCGCCGGGGCAGCTCGACGAAGAGGTCAAGGCCAACGGCTGGCTTAGCGTCGCTCCCGACAACGAGCTGGTGTTCGGCCCCAAGCTGGAGACCAAGTGGGATCGGGCGTTGGCGAAGATGGGCATCGATCCGCGGATGCTTTCGGGCGACGCCGGCCACGCCTGAGCGCCCCACCGCCGCGCAAATCAGTCGCTCAATTCAGCCGTTCGGCGACCCTGTCCACCGACGGCAATCCGTTGGCGGGTCCCAGCACGGCCAAGGTTGGCGGGCTGGCCGCGATCCGCCGGGCGACGCGCGCAACGGCGTCCGCGTCCACGGCCTCGACGCGCTCGATGGTCTCGGCGATCGGGATCGGACGGCCGAACACCATGAGCTGGCGGGCAAGCTGTTCGCACCGTGCCGACGTGCTCTCGAGCGACATCAGGATGCCGGACTTGATCTGCGCGCGGGCGCGCGCCACCTCGTCGGCACCCACGCGATCGCACGCGGCGCGAAGTTCGTCCGTCACCAGCCCCAGCACCTCGGCCGCTTGCGTCTCGCCGGTGCCGGCGTATATCCCGAACAGGCCGCAATCGGTGTACGCCGACGAGAACGAATAGACGCTGTAGGCCAGCCCGCGCTTTTCGCGGATTTCCTGGAACAGGCGCGACGACATGCCGCCGCCGAACAGGGTCGAGAACACCGCGAGCGCATAGAAATCCGGATCGCGGTAGCCGACGCCCTCGAAGCCCAGGACCTCGTGAACCTGCTCGAGGGGCCGGCTCTCGCGGAACTCGCCGCCCGCGTACCGTGGGGTCTCGGCGCCGCTCCGGTCCGTAATAGCCGGGGCGGCGAACGCCTCGTCGACGAGCGCGACCAGCGCGTCGTGGTCGACGTTGCCGGCGCCGGCGACCACCATGCGCGGCGCGGAGTAATGGACGCGCAGGAAGTCGACGAGCGTTTCGCGGTCCATGGACCGCACAAGCGCCTCGGTTCCCATCACGGGGCGCCCGATTCCCTGGTCGGGAAACGCGGTGTGCTGAAAGTGATCGAAGACGCAATCGTCGGGCGTATCGTTGGCGTGGCGAATTTCCTGCACGATCACCGCGCTTTCGCGCGCCAGCTCTTCCGAATCGAACAACGCGTTCTGAAGAATGTCGGCGATGATGTCGACGGCGAGCCCCAGGTCCGCCTTGAGAATCTTGGCGTAGTACGCCGTGTGCTCGTGCGAGGTATAGGCGTTGAGGTGACCGCCCACCGCGTCCATCGCCTCGGCGATCGCGCGGGCGTCGCGCCGGCGCGTGCCCTTGAAGGCCATGTGCTCGAGGACGTGCGAAACGCCGTTCCGATCGGCCGGTTCATGGCGGGTCCCGACTTCGATCCAGGCGCCGACGGAAGCGGTCTCGACGCTCGCCATGGCGTCCGTCGCGACCCTAAGCCCGCTCTCGAGGGTGGTGAGCCGCGCGCTCAAGCCGCCGCCCGTTCGTTGAGGCGGTTGACGATGAAGTCCTGGACGGGCCCAAGCTCGTTGGGCAGCGTCGCCAGCCGTTCCTCGCGCGCATACAGATCGGCGAGCCGCGCGGGCAGCGGGGGGCGGGCGCCGGTCGCTTTCTCGACGGCGTCCGGGAACTTGGCCGGATGCGCCGTCGCGACGGCGATCAACGGCCCCTTGCGGACGTCGTGGTGGGCGATTCCCGCCGCGAGCCCGATCGCCGTGTGGGGGTCCAGCAGCTCGCCCGTGGTCTCGTAAAAGCGGCGAATGGCGGCGACGGTCTCGGCGTCGTCCAGGGCGTGGCCGGTAAACAGCTTGCGAAGCCGCCGCCAACGCTCCAAACCGAAGCGGACGCGACCGTGCTTGCGGAAACGGTCCATGGCCGCGGCAAGCGGGTCGGCGCGCCGGCCATAGAGCTCGAACAAAAGGCGCTCGAAGTTGCTCGAGATCTGGATGTCCATGCTGGGGCTGAGCGTGTGTTGGACCGGCTGGATGCGCATCTCGCCCTCGGAAAGGAAGCGGGTCAGGATGTCGTTGCGATTGGAGGCGACGACGAATCCCGTCACCGGAAGCCCCATGCGCCGCGCCACCCAACCCGCGAAGACGTTGCCGAAGTTGCCGGTGGGAACCGCGAAGGCGACCGCGTTGTGCGGCGCGCCGAGGGCCACGGCGGCGGCGAAGTAATAGGCGGCCTGGACCATGATGCGCGCCCAGTTGATGGAATTGACCGCCGCAAGATCGGCCCGCGCGCGGAATCGCGTGTCATTGAACATCGCCTTCACCAGGTCCTGGCAATCGTCGAACGTGCCCTCGACGGCGATGTTGTGCACGTTGTTCGCCACCACCGTGGTCATCTGGCGGCGTTGGACCTCGGAGACGCGCCCCTTCGGGTGCAGGATGAAGGCCTCGATCCGTTCGCGATCCTTTAGCGCCTCGATGGCGGCCGAGCCGGTGTCGCCCGAGGTGGCGCCGATGACGGTGACGCGCCGGCCCCTTTCGGCGAGAACCTTGTCGAGCAGTCGGCCCACGAGCTGCAGCGCGTAATCCTTGAACGAGAGCGTCGGCCCGTGAAAGAGCTCCAGCAGCCACAGGCCGGGGCCGATCTGGCGCAACGGCGCGACCGCCGGATGGTCGAACCCGGAAAAGGCGTCCCTTGCAAGCTCGCCGATGGCGGCCTCCGTGGCGCCGCCGCTCAGGAAAGGACGGCAGACGCGCGCCGTCAGCTCGTCGTACGACAACCCTTCCAGCGCCTGGATCTCGGCCCTGGACAGCCGCGGCCAGGCCTCGGGCACGTAGAGGCCGCCGTCGACGGCCAGGCCCGCCAGCAACGCGTCGTCGAACGACAGGACCGGCGCCCGTCCCCGGGTGCTGACGTAGTTCACGGATGTTTCCTTGCCATCGGCGCGACTATAACGGCGCGCTGGATCGAGCGGCAACAACCGTTCGCCTCGGGGCCGGCCCCCCTTTGGTCACGCGGCGCCCTCCAGATATCGCTCCTCGAGATGCTCGCGCAAGTCCGTGGCGTCCAACGGCTTGCCGGTCGCCGCGATCACGAGGTCCCGCGGCGTCGCAAGTGACGCCTTGGCGCGCACGTTCCGGGCGAGCCAGGCGTTGAGGCGGGTCAAGTCGCCGCGCCCGATGGCGGGCTCGATCTCGGGGTCCGCCCGCTTCGCCGCGGCGAAGAACTGGGCCGCCAGCGCGGCGCCGATGGCGTAGGCCGGAAAGTAGCCGAACGCGCCTTGATACCAGTGGATATCCTGAAGGCAGCCCTCGCCGTCGTGGCTGGGAACGCGCCCCAAAAGCCGCCCCATGCCCTCGTTCCAGGCGCCCGGCAGATCGGCCGCCTCGAGCGCGCCTGTCACCATGGCCACTTCGAGCCGGTAGCGCACGATCACGTGCAGCGGATAGCTCACTTCGTCGGCCTCGACCCGGATCAGGCCCGCTTTGATGCGGGTGAACGCCCGGTAGAGCGCGTCGGCCGCCCACGCAGGCCCCGCGACGCCCAGGACGTCTTGCAGCAACGGCGCCGCGAACCGCGCGAACGCGCTGGACCGGCCCACCATCATCTCCATCAACAGCGACTGGCTCTCGTGCATGCTCATTCCACAGGCCGCGCCCACCGGCTGGTCCCGCCAGCTTTCGGGAAGGCCGCGCTCGTAAAGCGCGTGGCCCGCCTCGTGGACGACCGCGAACAGACCGGACGCGAAATCGCCCTCGTCGAAGCGGGTCGTGATGCGGATATCCTCGGGCGTCCCGCCGCAAAACGGATGGGCGCTGGTATCCAAACGTGCCCACGCCGAATCGACGCCCATCACGTCCATCATGCGAAGCGCGAGGGCGCGCTGGCGCTCGGCCGGGATCGGGCCGCTGGGCGTCGGAACATCTCCGTCGGCCGCCTGGCGCGCGCGGACGCGTTCCACGAGCGCCGGCAGGAATTCGCCGAGTTCGGCGAACAAGGGATCGATCGCGGCCCGGTCGAGTCCGGGATCGTGGGCGTCGAGAAGGGCGTCGTAGGGGTCGAGCCCGAGGGCGGCGGCCTTGGCGAGCGCGGCCTCGCGCACGAGCCCCAGCAATTCCGCGAATTCGGCGCGGACGGCCCCGAAATCGCGTTTCTCGCGCGCCTCGCGCCAAGCCATCTCGCAACGCGCGCCGGCGGTGACGAGGGCGCCCGACAACGCCTCGTCGATCGCCGTCGCGTGACGATGCGCGCGTCGCATCTCGCGCAGGTTCGCCGTCTCCCACGGCCCGATGTCGTGACGCGCGCCCGCCGCCTCGATGAGCGCGCCGATCTCCTCGCCCGCCAGTATCTCGTGGCGCGCCCGATCGAGGGCCGCCAATTGCGCCGCCCTGGCCTCGGCCGCGCCCGGCGGCATCATCACCGCCCGGTCCCAATACAAGATGGCTTCGGCGTCGCGAAAACGGGCGAGATGTTGGAACCGCTCGACGAGCCTCGCATACGAGTCGTCCGCCGCGGTCGCTGCCTCGAGGCCCGAATCACGCGACGACGGCAAGCGCCCTATCCACCAACAGGGAGACGAAGATAAGGAACAGATAAAGGATCGAGAATCCGAAAAGCGCCCGTGCCGGGCCGTCGTCGTCGCCGCGCCACAACCGAAGCACGAACCCGACGAATGCCGCGTCCAGGACACCCGCCGCGATCGTATAGACCATCCCCGACATCCCCACGAACACGGGAGCGAAGGTCGCCGTCACCAGCAAAGCGGTATAGACGAGGATCTGCCTCTTGGTCTCGCGCGGACCGGCGACCACCGGAAGCATGGGCACGCCCGCGTTGGCGTAATCGCGGTTGCTGAACAGCGCGAGCGCCCACGAATGAGGCGGCGTCCACAAGAAGATGATGGCGAAGAGCGCCAGCGATTCGATGCTCACGGTCCCGGTCACCGCCGCCCATCCGATCACCGGCGGAAAAGCGCCCGACGCGCCGCCGATGACGATGTTGTGCGGCGTCCGGCGCTTAAGCCAGACCGTGTAGATCAGCACGTAGTAGAGCACGGTGAAGGCGAGCAGCGCCGCCGCGACTCCGTTCACGACCAGCGCCATCACCGCCACCGCTGCGCAGCTAAGTGCTACGCCGAACGCCAGCGCCTCGGCCGGCCTCATGCGCCCGGCCGGGATCGGCCGGTTCATGGTCCGGCGCATCAACCGGTCGATCTCGCGGTCGTACCACATGTTGATGGCGCCGGCGGCGCCCGCCGCGACGGCGATGCAAAACACCGCGACCGCCGCCCGCCACGGCCCAATCGCGCCCGGCGCCAAGAGCAGACCGACGAGGCCGACAAAGACGACGAGCGACATCACCCGGGGCTTCAAAAGCACCGCGTAATCGGCCAGCCGGAAACGCGGCGCGGCATCCGCGTTCACCGCGTCGGACTGGTCCGTCGGCTGCACGGTCGCCTCGAACGTCGCCTTGGTCAAACTCCGCCGCTCCCGCTGCTCAACACCGCCTCTCCTCGAGACAGACTCGACGACGGGAATTCTATACGCAACGCGGGCGCGATACGCAACGCGGGCGCGATACGCGACGCGGGCGCCATCCAGGGCTTTGACCGCCCGTATTCCATTTCCGTCCCCCCGGGCCGTTGTCCGCCAGGGCGTGCCGCCACTGGATCGTGAGGACAAAACCTTCGCCTCGATTCCGCACGCGGATCAAGGGCGCAATGTGATCGGAGGTGAGGCGACAATGTTCGATAGCTCGCTTATAATCGCGAAACGCTGCGGATCACCGGCATACGCGACCAATGCCAGGAAGGGGCGTTCCGTCCCACGTCTGACTTCGCGATCGCTCGGATCCGGGGTTCAGGGGGGGCAACCATGACGAACGAGAAGTCCATGGCCGACGCGGGCGTCTACGGATCGGCGCATCCCATCGTCCACAAGATCGCCTTGGTTGACCTCAAAGACGCATTGGTCAAGGGTTTCGCCGACTTCAACGCGATGCCGACGCATCTGATTTTCCTTTGCTTGATCTATCCCATCGTGACTCTTGTCTTCGCCAGGGTCTACGCGGGATACGACGTGTTGTGGCTCGTGTTTCCCCTGCTTGCCGGATACACCTTGGTGGGCCCGGTCCTCGCCGTCGGCATGTACGAGCTGAGCCGACGCCGTGAAGAAGGTCTCGATTGTTCTCGGTGGCATTTGTTTTCCGTCCTTCGCTCGCCATCCGTCCGCGCCATCGCGACGCTCGGTGTCATTCTGATGGTGGTCTATTTCGCGTGGTTGGCCGCGGCATGGGGCATCTACGTACGAGTCTTCGGCGCGGCGACGCCGGAGTCGCTTACCGAGTTCGCCAGCCAAGTCCTCACCACGCCGTCCGGTTGGACACTGATCGCCGTGGGCAGCGGGGTCGGTCTCGTCTTCGCGATCGCCGTGTTGAGCCTCAGCGTCGTGTCCTTTCCCATGCTTTTGGATCGAGACGTCGGCGTCTGGACGGCTGTCGTCACCTCGATCAATGCGGTTCTCGCAAACCCGATCGTGATGGTGATCTGGGGCTTAATCGTCGCCTATGCCCTGTTGATGGGCTCGTTGCCGTTTTTCGTCGGCCTCGCGGTCGTGTTGCCGGTTCTGGGACACGCCACCTGGCACCTGTATCGCGCGGTCGTGGAGTTCTGACGCAGCCCTGGAGCGGATTGCGTTTGATTGGACCCGCACGACGGTTCCGATCGAGCGCGCGAATCCGCCCGATCTCAATCGTGCAGGCCAGATTCACGGTGCCGGCGATTCGCCGCAGGCGATTCCGACCGACCACGATCTGGTCTCATCGGCGTCGCATGCGACCGGCTCTCGTCGCAACTCGTGGACCGCGATCGAAAAGCCCTGGCCGATTGCGGCTGTCAATGCCAGCGAGCCCAATTGCGCCGGGTCCGAAGGCTACTGCGGGACCGCCAATGAGCCGTGGTATCGGGCGCCCCGGCGCCGATCGTTTTGCCCGCGACCGCGCATCATCCTATACTCGCTCCATGGCCATTTTGATCACCGTGGTTTCCGTGATCCTCAAGGTCCTTCTCGCGGTCGTGTTGATCGCGGTCGTGGCGGTGC
>JAKZXM010000047.1:0-5667 GCA_047514975.1 Rhodospirillales bacterium | reverse complement strand
ACGGAAGGCTGGCCGTCTCAGCCTTCGTCGCCGCCGGCGTAGCGATTCACCTGGAAGGGCTGCTTCGCGAGGCCGCCGCAGAACGACGCCACCACCGCCTCCAGCTTGAGCGCGAGTTCCTTGGCGGCCGCGTTGCCGGCGCCGAGCCGCGCGACCACGGCCTCGGCCCGGGCGGCGAGGCCGTCGGTGTCGATGTTCGCGAACCGGCGGTTCTCGTAAACCAACCGGCCGCCGATCATGACGCTTTCGACGCCGGTCGCGTCCTCGGCGAAGACGATCTGGTTGGTGGCGTCGTTCAAGGGCACGTAGTTCGTATTGCGCGTGTCCAGGAACACGATGTCGGCCTTGTGGCCGGGCGCGATTGCGCCGATCTTGCCGTCGAGGCCGAGGGTGCCGGCACTTCCCCGGCTCGCCATTCCGAACACCTCGTCCGCCGAAAGCCAGCGCTGAAATCCGGGCCCTGGACGCGCGACGTAAACGCGGCGAGGCGCATGGCCTCGAACATGTTCTGGTTGTCGGAGCACGTGCGCCCATCGGTGCCGATCCCGACCGCGACGCCCTTGTCCAGCATGCGCCGGACCGCGGCGAGCCCGGTGCCGAGGCGCATGTTGCTGCCGGGGTTGTGGGCGACGGAGCAGCCATTGTCTGCGAGCCGCGCCAGATCGTCGTCGTCTACCCATACACAATGGGCCGCGGTGAAGTTCGGCCCCAACACGCCGAGCGCGTCGAGATGCGCGGTCAACGAGCGGCCATATCGCGCAACGCCCGCCACCGCCTGGACCTTGGATTCGGCGAGGTGAGTGTGGAAGCCGCAGCCCCAGTCGCGGGCGAAGGCGGCGGTGCGGCGCAAATACTCGTCCGAGCAATGGAGCGGGATCGTCGGCGCGACGGCGAGGCGGATCTGATCGCGATCGAAGTTCCATTCCCGGATCGCGCGCTCGATCACCTCGAAGCATGCCTCCCACGGGATCGAGCGCACCTTGGACGCGGCCTCCCAAGGGCCGCGCAGCTCGTCGGGGATCGCGTCGAGCAGTCCTGGGACCGAAGCGTAGAAGGTGGAATCGGTCATCATAGGCGCGATCACGGCGCGCATGCCGACGTCGGCGTACGCCCGGGCGACGGCCGAAATGCCTTGCGCGCTCGGCATCGGGAACTCGTAGAACAGGTCGTAACAAGCGGTGCAGCCCTTGCTCACCATCTCAACCGCGCCGATCAGGGTATTGAGATAGCGGTCCTCGATCGACAGATCGCCGCGAATCAGCGGGCCCGCGTTCAATAGGTGCTCGAGCGTCCAGCGGTCGCCGGTGCTGCGATGCAGGTTGCTGTGGCCGTGGGTGTGGGCGTTGACGAGGCCGGGGATCAGGATCCGCGCCTCGGCGTCGATTGCTTCCGAGCCCTCGGGCGCGGCCAGTCCCGGCGGGCCCAGCTCGGCGATGGTATCGCCGTCAATGAGCACGTCGCCCGGCTCCGCGGCACGCTTGGCGGCGTCGAAGACGCGTCCGCCTCGGATCACCAGCATTGGATCGGTCCTCGCGTTCGTTGCGCCGGCGTATGCGCGCGGGCGCGTTTGACAGGGCCGAAGGCGCACAACTATCTTAACGCCGTTTCGTTGGCGATTCAGCGCCGGCTTCGGTGAAGACCGTCGCCGGCGTTCCATCGCCCACACCCCGAGACGGTACGGCGGCATCGGCGGAGACGAGAGGACATGGCGGGACTCCTGGACGGCAAGGCGGCGATCATCACCGGCGGCGGCTCGGGCATCGGCGAGGCGACGGCGCGCTTGTTCGCGCGCGAGGGCTGCAAGGTCGTCGTCGCGGGGCGCCAGCGCGACCGGCTCCAGCGGGTGGCGGACGAGATCGGCGGCCTCGCGGTGGCGACGGACGTGGGCGACGAAGACCAGGTCAAGGCATTGTTCGAAGCCTGCGACGGGGCTTACGGGCGGCTCGACGTGCTCTTCAACAACGCCGGCAACCCGGGACCCATCATGAACGCCGAGGACATGGACATGGAGGCGTGGGACGCGCTGTATGCGTCCAACGTGCGCGGCATCATCCTCGGCATTAAGTACGCGGTGCCCCGGCTTCGCGCCCAAGGCGGCGGCGTCATCGTCAACACGACCTCGATCATGGGGATGAAGGCGACGCCGACGCGAAGCGCCTATTGCTCGACCAAGTTCGCAATCATCGGCATCACCCAGGCGGTGGCCCAGGAGGTCGGCCGCGACGGCATCCGGGTGAACGCGGTGGCGCCCGGCGCCATCCGTGGCGATCTGATGGAACGCGTCATCGCCCGGCGCATGGAGATGGAGGGGCTCAGCCGCGACCAGATCGTCGAGCGCTACGTCGTCCAGCCTTCGCCGCTCGGCAAATGGGTGGAGCCCGAAGAGTGCGCCGCCGCCGTCCTGTTTCTCGCATCCGACGCGGCGAGCGCAATCACCGGCGAGACCTTGCGGGTCTCGGCCGGACGCTAGATTCGATTCCAGGCCCAGGCCGGACCCAGGTTCCGGCCGTGGAAAACTCGGGAGGAATGCGCCATGGCACAAGAGGTCGTCGTCACCTGCGCGGTCACGGGATCGCACCAGAACTTCCACAAGCACCCCAACTTTCCCATAACGCCGAAGCAGATCGCGGCCTCGTGCCTCGAGGCCCGGGCGGCCGGCGCGGCCGTCGTCCACATCCATGTCCGCGATCCCGAGACCGGCGCCGCCCGCGGCGACCCCGAGCTCTACCGCGAGGTGGTGGAGCGGATTCGCGATTCCGGAAGCGACGTCTTGATCAACCTGACCACCGGCTGGGGCGGACGCTACGTGCCCAGCGCCGAGAACCCGCGCCAGGCGGACGATTCGGTCTCGACCCTGACCACGCCCGAGATCCGTGTGCGCCACATCGAGGAGCTGCGCCCCGACATCTGCAGCCTCGACGTCGGCACCATGAACTTCGGCCCCCAGGTATTCATGAACACCCTCGACCATTTGCGCGTCATGGCGCAGCACATCAAGGACGCGGGCGTCAAGCCCGAGCTCGAGGTCTTCGAGCCCGGCCACATCCTGCTCGCCAACCAGCTCATCAAGGAGGGCTTGGTCGAGACGCCGACGCTGTTTCAGTTCTGTCTCGGGATCCTGTATTCGACCCCGGCGACGCCCGAGGCGATCTCGTTCTTCAAGACCCTGATCCCTAGGGACGCGAAATGGGCCGCCTTCGGCATCTCGCGCTGGGAGTTCCAGACGGTCGCCTCGGCCGTGCACGGCGGCGGCTACGTCCGCGTCGGCCTCGAGGACAACATCTACGTGAACAAGGGCGAGTTCGGCACCAACGGCGATCTGGTCGAAAAGGCGGTGAAGATCATCCGCGACGTGGGCGCCGAGCCGGTCGAGCCCGAACGCGCGGCCGAGCTTCTCGAACTGCCGCAGCGCGGCCAATCCGCGCCGCCGGCTTGAGAGGCTTAGACGACCCGGTAGCGCTCGACCGCCTTCCAGTCCAGCTCGATTCCGAGGCCCGGGCCGGCGGGCACCCAGACTCGGCCCTTGGCCGCGACCATGGGCGCGCGCAGAATCGCGTCGCGGAGCGGGTTCTCGCCCAAATCGAATTCCAGATAGTTGGGGTGCGCCGCATAAGCGGTGCTGGGAAGCTCCGGCGTCGCGGCGGCGAGGTGGATCGCGGCCGCCAGCCCGACCGCGCCGCCCCAGACGTGGGGCGTGACGCCGATGCCGGCGAGGCCTGCGAGCCGGGCGATCAGCGTCCCTTCGTCCAGGCCGCCGCACATGGTCAAGTCGGGCTGCACCACATCCGCACAGCGCCCGTCGATGAAGCGCTTGAACGCGCGCGCGCCGTAGAGCGCCTCGCCGCCCGAGATCCGTAGGGCCGCGCGCCCGCGAAGCTCGCGGTAGCCTTCGAAGTCCTAGGGCGCGACCGGCTCCTCGTACCAGTGGATGCGATGTCGCGCGATCCGGGCCATGCTTTCCAACGCCTGATCCGTCCGGTAGGCGGCGTTGGCGTCGACCATGAGGGCGACGTCCGGGCCGAGCATCCGCCGGACGGACTTGACGCGGGCTTCGTCGTCGTCCGCATTGCGGCCGATCTTGATCTTGAGAGCGCCGAACCCCTTGTCCGCCATCGCCTTGATCTGGCGCTCGAGCCCGCGCTTCGGCGACGACGTGAAGTAGCCGGTGGACGCATAGACCGGAACCGAATCCGCGCCGCGCCCGCCGATGAGCCGGCAGACCGGCAGCCCCGCCTCTTTTCCTGCGATGTCGTGGAGCGCGATGTCGATGCCGCTGAACGCCGCCATCATCGGGTTCTCGACGCCCTGGTGGTAGAGCGCATCGAAGATTCGCTGGCGGACAATCTCGCGGTCGTGGACGCTGGCGCCCACGAAATAGGGCCGGATCGCGTCCAAGTGCGCCGCCGTCGCCTTGGGCGGCCCCCATGCCTCGCCGACGCCCAGAGTGCCTGCGCGGGTCTCGACCACGATCAGCGAGATCGCCCGCGCGGTCCGCAAACCCGGGCGTTGCCGTAGGCCCGTTTGTCGCCGAGCTCGAAGGCGAGCCCGATGTGGGTGATGGTCTTGACGATCGTGCTCACGCTGCGCCCGTCCGCGTCACAATTCGATCGTACGGAAGCCGCGCTGCACGGCCGGCCGGGCCGCCACCCGATCGGCCCAGCGGCGCACGTTGGGGTAGGGGTCCAGGAACTCGGGTTCCGCGCGCGGGCCGGCGACGAAGGGAATGACCGCGATGTCGGCGATGGAATAGTCGCCGGCGAAATACTCGGCCTCGCCCAGGCGCTGCTCTGCCCGCGTCATGTAGCGCGCTACCAGTCCGCCCGTATCCTCGATCGCGTAAGGGTCGGGGGCGTCGCCCCGGCGCGGCAGCAAGGTTTCGTAGCGGAATCGGAAGTCGAACGCCATGCCGAGGTCGGTCACCGCGAACATCAGCCATTCGAGCGCGACGGCGCGCGCGTTGCCGCCGACGGGGAACAACCGTCCCGCTTTTTCGGCGGCGTAAATCAGGATCGCGGGCGAGGTGTAGATCGAGACCGGCGTGCCGTCGGGACCGTCGGAATCTTCGATCATCGGAACCCGGCCCAAGGGGTTTTTGGCGAGGTATTCGGGCTTCATGTTCTCGCGTTCGCGAAGGTTGATCCAGCGGACGGTGAAGGGAAGCTCGAGCTCTTCGAGCGCGATCGAGCAGCGCCACGAGTTCGCCGTCATGAACATGTAGAGATCCATCATGGGAGCCGTCCGTCTGCGTTCGTATTCGGAATACCGGGGGCGTCGCGCCGGCCGGTCGGGGGGGGGGACTGTAGCACCAGGACCGGTCGTCGGCCACGGCCCAGCGTCCGCCGCGATGGCGATTCAACCGCAAGATTCGGAGTGTGGGGCGTACGCCGGACCTCTATCCTCGGCCCATGGCAGGGCGCGCGACGGCACAGATACCCGATCCCGCGGGGGTCGTGAGCACCACCATGGGGGCCGCCGAATGGGGGCTTCTGGTTGGGCTGTCGGTCCTTTTGGGGCGGGTCTTTTTTCTTCCTGCTTATCCATGAAAGTCATCCAGCGATGAGCGCCCGGTATGGGATGGGTTGGGTTCGTGCGGCGCTGTGAACGAAGCGCGGGATCATGGTGTTGAGCTGGTAGCGCCGGTTGTATCGCCAGGCGAAGCTGGCGAGG
>JAKZXM010000046.1:0-9369 GCA_047514975.1 Rhodospirillales bacterium | reverse complement strand
GGCCTGGCGGTTTGATCGAGCACTTGGAGACCGGCGTCCTGGTTCCCGTCGACGACGATGTCTCAATGGCCCGTGCGATCAAGCTTCTGCTGACGGACAATTCCTTGCGCGAGCGCATCGCTGGGGCCGGTTTTGCCGCCTACAGCGAGCGCTTCACGGAATCGGCCGTAATCGAGCGCTACATGCGCTTCTTGGGGCAGATTACGCGCTGATGTGCGGCATCGGGGGATTCATGCGCGCGAACGCGGGTGCAGCCGCGGACGCCGCGTGGGCCGGCCGCGAGCACATGCTTGCGCGGTTCGCGGACGCGCTTGCCCATCGCGGCCCGGACGGATCGGGGCGGTATGAGGACGACCACCTCGCCATGGTGCAAACCCGCCTCGCCGTCATCGATCTGGAAACGGGCGACCAGCCCATGTACGCAACGTCTGATTCGGGGGTCCGCCTGGCGCTGATGGCAAACGCCGAGATCTACAACTACGTCGAGCTCCGCGCCGCCATGCCCGAAGCCGATTTCCAAACCCGTTCCGACTGCGAGACGGCGCTGCATCTATATAAGCGCCGCGGCCCCGACTTCGCGAGCGGCTTGCGCGGCATGTACGCGATCGCCATCCGGGATCCGGGCTCGAACGGCGGCTCGGGAAGCCTGGTGCTGGCGCGCGATCCCTTTGGCATCAAGCCGCTCTACTACGCGCAATCGGGGTCGGGCTTCGCGTTCGCCTCCGAGCCGCAGGCGCTGATCGCCGCCGGCGTGGTGGCGCCCGAGCTTCGCCCGCGGAGCCGCGGAGAGCTTCTGCAGCTTCAGTTCACCACCGGGCGCGAGACCGCGATGCGCGGCATCCAGCGCGTGCTTCCGGGCGAAACACTGGTCGTCGAGAACGGCCGGATCGTGCGCGAGATCCGCCAAAGCGCGATTCCCGCGGGCCCGCCCGACGAGATGAGCGAGGACGAGGCGCTGGAACGCCTTCGCGGCACGCTGATCGACAGCGTGAGCATCCACCAGCGCTCCGACGTCCCGTATGGCATGTTCCTTTCGGGCGGCATCGATTCGTCCACGGTGCTGGCCCTCATGCGCGAGCTGAACGAGACCCCCGTTCGCGCGTTTACGGTCGGCTTCGACGACACCGAAAGTGCCGACGAGCGCGATCACGCGCGCAGCGTTGCGGCCGCCGCGGGCGCCGCGTTCGAGGCGGTCAGCTTCGCCGAGGACGACTTCTGGCGTTTGTTGCCCGCGATTGCCTCGGCGCTGGACGATCCGGTCGCCGATTACGCGGTCTTGCCGACGTACAAGCTCGCCCGGCTCGCGCGCGAGCGCGGCATCAAGGTGGTGCTCACCGGCGAAGGCGGGGACGAGATGTTCGCCGGCTACGGCCGCTATCGCCGGGCGCTCCGCCACCGCTTGTTCGGCGGGCGCGCCATGCGCTCGGACGGCGCGTTCGACCGCCTGGACGTGCTGGCCCACCGCCCCATCGCGTGGCGCGACGGCGTGGCCGCCGCCGAAGAGGCGTCCGCGACGCCCGCGCGCACGCGACTCCAGGCGCTCCAGGCCGCCGATTGCCAAGACTGGCTGCCCAACGACCTTCTGACCAAGCTCGACCGCTGCCTCATGGCCTTCGGCGTCGAGGGGCGCACCCCCTTTCTCGATCCGGACGTCGCGCGCTTGGCCTTTCGCCTTCCCGACCGGCTCAAGGTGCGCGGGCGCATGGGCAAGTGGATTCTCAGGCGCTGGCTCGCCGGCGCGTTGCCCGAAGCCAAGCCCTATTCGACCAAACGCGGGTTCACGGTTCCCGTCGGCGCCTGGATCGCGCGCCGCGGGGCCCGGCTCGGCCCCCTGGTCGCGGCCCAGCCCGGCGTCGCCGAGATCGGCCGGCGGGAAAACGTGGTCCGGCTGTTTGCGAAGGCCGGCGCACGACGGGGGCACGCGGCATGGCGGCTGCTCTTCTACGCGCTCTGGCACGACCGGCACATCCTCGGACGCCGGCCCCAGGGCGACGTCTTCGAAACCCTGGGGGCGCGGCCATGAGCGAGCGGATCGAGACCCTGACCATCCGGCGGCCCGACGACTGGCACGTCCATCTTCGCGACGGCGCGATGCTGGGCGCGGTGGTGGGCTTCACCGCGCGTGCGTTCGCGCGCGCCATCGTCATGCCAAATCTGGACCCGCCGGTGACGACGCCCGAGGCCGCGGCCGCCTATCGCGCACGCATCCTGGACGCGGTTCCCAAGGACAGCGGCTTCACCCCGCTGATGACCTGCTATTTGATGGAGGACACCGACCCCGAGGTGGTGGCGCGCGGCTTCGCGGACGGTGCGTTCACGGCGGTCAAGCTGTATCCGAAGTACGCGACCACCAACGCCGCCTACGGGGTCGACGACGTGCGACGTGTGTACCCGGTGCTCGAGCGCATGCAGGCGATCGGCATGCCGCTGCTTCTCCACGGCGAGGTCATGGACCCCGACGTGGACATCTTCGATCGCGAGGCGGTGTTCGTGGACCGGGTGCTGGGGCGACTGCTCGCGGACTTGCCGGCATTGAACGTGGTGCTCGAACACCTGACCAGCGCCGCCGCGGTGGCCTTCGTCCGCGCCCACCAGGGGGGCCGCGAAGGGCGCCTCGGCGCCACCATCACCGCGCACCACCTGCACATCACCCGCAACGCGCTGTTCGACGACGGGCTCCGGCCGCACATGTACTGCTTGCCCTTGGCCAAGCGCGATGAGGATAAGCGCGCGCTCCGCGCCGCGGCGACATCGGGCGAGGCCGCGTTCTTCCTGGGCACCGATTCCGCGCCCCACCCGGTGGACGCCAAGGAGGCGGACTTCGGCTGTGCCGGCATCTTCACCGCCCACGCGGCGCTCGCGCTGTATGCGTCAGCCTTCGCAGACGAAGGGGCCTTGGACCAATTCGAAGCCTTCGCCTCGCTCAACGGACCGGCCTTCTACGGCCTTCCGCCCAACGAGGACCGTGTGCGCCTGGTTCGCGACGAAACGCCCAGTCCCGAATCCATCGCCGTCGAGGGTAGTGTGCGCGTGCGCCCCTTCTTCGCCGGGCGCGCCGTCGGCTGGCGGGTCGAGACGCCGGGCGGCGATGGCGCCCCGCCCGCGCGCATCGGTCATGGAGGCCCGACACCCCCATCCGGCGATTCCGGATCGTAGAACGAGCCCGAGGTCGCCGCCTCGAGGGCCGGAGCCTCGGCGGCCACGGTCCGATCCCACGCGGCCAATGCGTCTCGGGCCGGCGCGAAATCGCGCCGCCTTGCCATGCCGATCACGTCGGCGAGCGCCCGCGACCACGCGACGACGACGTCGCGGGCATCGGCGTGGCGGGGGCCGGGGAAGCGCTCGTGGATGCGCCCCAGTTGACGGCGCACCATCGCCGCGATCGCATCCGCGGTGACGACGTCCTCGTCGGCCAGCGGCTCGTCCAGAAGTTGCGCGAAATCGCGCACGTCGGCCAAGTCGCCGGCCAAGGTTCTGGGCGCGCGCGCCCTATCGAGCGCACCCACGGCCGCGAGGTAGGCGCGCATGTCCGCGCGCTTCTTGGCGTCGTAATCGAGCCCCAGGACGCGCTCGAAATGCGCGATCGCGGCATCCAGATCGGCCGCGCGTCCGTCGTGGAAATAAGGCGCCGTCTCGGCGAGACCGAGCAGGGTCGGGGTGTCGAAGACGCCGCCCGTGCCGACGTCGTGGCCCGAGCGGTCGACGAAGGCGGCCGAGGGGACGTGGCAGCGGGCGCAGTCGTGTACGAACGACGCCTCGCCGCGGAGCGCCGGCGCCGGCGCGTGCGGGCGCAGCTTGCCCAGGGGGCCGAGGTTCGAATTCGGCGGAAGCGCCAGGGCGTGCTGGTACGCGACGAGCGCGTCGAGCAGCCAGGGCTCGGGCTCCGCGCCCCCGAACTCGTCGACGATGACGTTGCGGGTGAAGGACGCAAGACTGAAGAATCGCCCGTCGCGGCCGTAGGGCGCGGTCCAGCGAACGCCCCTGAGCGAGGGGATATTGACGGGATTGGCGAGGCCGTCTTCCCGGGGGCTTCGCCAAAATTCGTGGGTGACGTCGATGTTGCCGGGCCTGTCGGAGACCTCGGCGACGAAGAATTGGACGTTGGCCGCGCCGCCGCTGTGGCAGGTCTCGCACGCGAGGCCGCGGCGCGCGACCCAGCCGCCGAGGACCCCGGGCGAGCGGAAGGCGAGGCGGCCCAGCCTGACGGCGTAAGGCGCGCGCCGGCCTGCGTCCGCCCCGGCGAGCACCTCTCTCGGCGGCGCGGCGAGGAACGCGCGTGCTTCCGGCGTGGGGGCGACCCAGCGGGTCTCCGACGGCGGCGCTTGCGCGAGCGCCGCGGCGCCGGTTAGCGCAAGGCACGCCACGATTGCCCGATAAGCGAGGGTGCGCCTGGTCATGGTGATCCGATCCGCGTCCGCGCGGGGCTTGAGGCGAAGAATCATAGCACGCCCGGCCCGTAGCAAGCGCGAGTGCCGCCGCGCCGGGCGAATCGCGAGCGGGGGTTAACGATGCGCGCCGCGCGGAATAGAGTGCGCCGTGATGCGCCTTAGCGTTCTCGATCAGTCGCCGGTGAGCGCCGGCGGCGCCCCCGCCGATGCCCTCGGCGAGACCGTCCAGCTCGCGCGCGCCGCCGAACGGCTCGGCTACCACCGCTATTGGGTGGCCGAGCACCACGGCTCGGCGGGGCTTGCCGGCACCGTGCCCGAGGTCCTGGTCGCCCGCATCGCCTCCGCCACCACGTCCATGCGGGTCGGCTCGGGCGGCGTGATGCTCAGCCACTACAGCCCATTCAAGGTGGCCGAGACCTTCCGCATGCTCGAGACCCTGTTTCCCGGCCGCATCGATCTCGGAATCGGGCGCGCCGCCGGCGCCGATCCGCTGACCGCCCTGGCGCTCCGGAACGGCGTCGAGGCGCGGGCGCCCGAGCGCTTTCCCAGCCAGGTCGCGGACCTGATCGGCTTCCTCTCCGGAGCGCTCGATGCGGCCCACCCGTTCGCCGGGATCACCGCCATGCCATCCGGCGCCGGCGGGCCCGAGATCTGGCTCTTGGGGTCGAGCGATCAGAGCGCCCAGCTCGCGGCCTATGGGGGGCTCGCGTTCTCGTTCGCCCAGTTCATCAACGAAGGCGGCGAGGGGGTGATGGAGGCATACCGGCAGTGCTTCCGTCCCTCGGACCAATGCCGGGCCGCAAACGCAAGCGTCGCCGTGTTCGTGATCTGCACGGACTCAGAAGCCGAGGCCCTGCGCCTGGAGACGAGCCGCAACCTGTGGCGGCTCAGGAGTCTGCAGGAAGGGGAGCTTCCGCCCTATCCGAGCGTCGCCGAGGCGCTGTCCTACGCCTACACCGAGGCGGAAAGGGCGCAGATCGAACGCAGCCGCCGGCGCAATGTGGTGGGCACGCCCGAACAGGTGAAGGCGCGGCTCGGCGAGATCGCCCGCGCGTACGGCGTCGACGAGCTGGTCATCGTCACCATCTGTCACGACTTCCGCGCCCGCCTTCGGTCGTACGAGCTGCTCGCGCAGGCGTTCGAAACCACGGGTCGGACCGATCGAGGAGAGGGCTCATGAGCGAGAACACATTCCGGGCGCTGGTGCTCGACGAGGGCGACGGCGGGGCGGTCGCCTCGATCAAGAACCTCGAGCTCGACGCCCTTCCCGACGGCGACGTCACCGTCGCGGTCGCGTACTCCGATCTCAACTACAAGGACGGGATGATCCTGAAGGGGATCGGCGGGCTGGTGAAGTCCTATCCCCACGTTCCGGGGATCGATTTCGCGGGTACGGTCGAATCTTCGCGATCGTCGCGGTTTGCGCCCGGCGATCCCGTGATCCTGACCGGTTGGCGCGTGGGCGAGGTTCGTTGGGGCGGCTACGCGAGCCGGGCCCGCGTCCCGTCCGACTGGCTGGTTCCCCTGCCCAAGGGGATGACGCTGCTTCAGTCCATGGCGCTCGGGACCGCGGGGTTCACGGCCATGCTCGCGGCGATCGCGCTCGAGGATCACGGACTTGCGCCGGCCGCAGACGGCGAGGTGCTGGTGAGCGGGGCCGCGGGCGGGGTCGGCAGCGTGGCCGTGGCCCTGCTGGCGGCGCTGGGCTACCGGGTGGCGGCGTCGACCGGGCGCGCCGAGGCGCACGCATATTTGCGCGCGCTCGGGGCGACGACCATCGTCGAGCGCGCCGAGCTCGAGGCGCCGCCGGCGCGGCCGTTGGCATCCGAGCGCTGGGCGGGCGCGATCGACAGCGTCGGCGGGACGACGCTTGCGAACGTGCTCGCCCAGCTTCGCACCCACGCGAGCTGCGCGTCCGTCGGGCTTGCCGGCGGGTCCAGCTTCGAGGCTTCTGTGATTCCGTTCGTGATCCGCGGCGTCAATCTGTTGGGGATCGATTCGGCCACCAGTCCCTCGGAACAACGCATCGCCGCGTGGGGCCGGCTCGCGCGCGAGTTGCCCGGCGTGGCGCTGGAGCGCATGACCACGGTGGTAACGCTCGAAGAGGTCTCAGACCTTGCCGGTGACATCCTTTCAGGCCGGGTCCGGGGGCGGACCGTCGTCGACGTTAACGCCTGAGAAAGGCTGCGTGCCGTATGTTGGCCTTGATCTTGCACCTCCATCGTGCGGGTCGCGGGGCCAAGCGGATCGGGAGAAGGACGATGCTGAGAGCTGTCATTCCGCTTGTCGCGGGCGCGCTGCTCGGGGCTTGCGGGTACGTGTCCGAGTACGAAAAGGGGGTCCACGACTTCGAGGCCACCTATTGCTACAAATCGTTGGCCGCGGTGCGCTGCTTCGACGAGCCCTATCACCGGGACGAGAAGCGGCTGGTGAACTACTACGGGCCGGCGCCGAGCCGCTATGAGCGGCCAGAGTCGCCGCCTCCGGTTATCCTCGCGGCGCCGCCGGCCGTCGATTTTTTCGTGCGCGACCCCGAGCCGATCCCGGAGCCGGCGCCGCAGCGCCCGAGACTGCCGCTTCCCTGGCTGAAGGGTAAGGCGTGGGTCGACCCAGACGGGGGTCTCGCGCCCGGTGGCGCGGACCCGAACGTCGAGTAGCGGCGCGGCCGTCATCGGCCACGTCTTGGCGCGGCGTCCGAACGGCGATATCAATCGGGGCGGCAATATTTCCCCCTCGCCGCGGCGCCGACTCGCGCTCGCGGACCCGCGAGCGACCAAACATTTGGTACGCCGCGTATCGGTAAATACTAAATCTTGTGTCCCGGGGGCGGCGCGGGCATTATGACCGCCATGTTACGGGGCGTTTGGCGTGCGGAGCGGGGCAACGCGTCACCGAGCGGTGGCGAGGGGCCGCCAATTCCTTTGCGGTCCCGTTCGGTTCCGGGGGTTTTTCCAAGCATCGTATTCGCGTTCGCGGTTCTCGTGGCCGCGGCGCCGTCCGTGGCCGCCGAGGTTCCGGTGCCCGGGAATTACGGCGAGGCGATGCGCTGGTACGAACGCGCCGCCGAAGGGGGAAGCGCCCTGGCGCAGTTCTACCTAGGCGTCATGCTCGAGAACGGGGTTCGCGGCGAGCCCGACGCCGAGGCGGCGGCCGGGTGGTACCTGAAGGCGGCCGAGCAGGACCATGTCGAGGCGCAGTCGCGGATCGCGGAAATGTACTACGAAGGCCGCGGTGTGGCGCGGGCGCCCACGGACGCGCTGCGCTGGTTCGAGGCCGCCGCCGAGGGCGGATCGGCAAGCGCCCAATACAACCTGGCGCTCATGTACGAGCGCGGCATCGGCACGGAAGCGAACGCGAGGCGCGCGGTCCGGTGGTACGAGCGAGCCGTCGAATCGGGGATCGACGCCGCGCGCCGTCAGCTCAGCTATCTTCATGCCGTCGGCGGGCCGGGGCTGGAGCCCGACCCCATCCGCGCGCTGATGTGGCTCGAGATCGCCGCGCAAGCGGGCCTTGCAGGCGAGGGCGAATACCGCGACGGCCTGACCGGGCGGATGCCGGCCGCCGATATTGCCGAGGCGTGCGCGCTCGCGAGCGAACGGCTGGAACGGCTGCAAGGGACCGCGCCCGCGCCCCGTTGATCTAAAACGGATCGCGTTTGATTGGAACTGCAGCGCGGTTCCAATCAAACGCGCCGATCCGCTCGACCTCGATAGTGTAGACCAGATTCACGCGCCCGCTGGATCGCGACTAAGCGAATCCGACCGACCGCGATCTGGTCTAGATCCGCGAGCGCCGCCTGCGTGCCGCCGCCCCAGCATCCGGGCCGCGCGTGGGTCAGGCGATGTCGAGCACCATGCCCTCGCGGGCGACCAGGTTTCCCGTCCAGGCGGCCGCAGCTTCGGCCTCGAGCGCGTCCATGAACGCATCATCGTGGTCGGGGTCGTGGTGGAAGATGGCGAGCCGCTTGACACCCGCCGCCCGGCAAAGCCGCATGCCCTCGTTCCAGGTGGAGTGGCCCCAGCCGATCTTTTCGGGCCATTCGCGCTCGGTATAGGTCGAATCGTAGATGACGAGATCCGCGCCCTCGATCACGCCGAGAATGTTCCGGTCCGGCTTACCCGGGACGTGCTCGGTGTCGGTTACGTAGACGCAGGCCCGGCCCTCGTGCTCGATCCGATAGGCGGTCGCGCCGTTCGGATGGTTGAGGGGCGCGGTGCGCACGTGGACGCCGGGGTAGAGTTCGAAATCCTCGCCGGCCTCGAAGTCCTCGTACGTGAGGGTCGCCTTCAGTGCCTCGATCGGGATGGGGAACATGGGCGTCGTCATCTGGCTGGCGAGAACCGAGCGGATTCCGCCCCTGTGCTTCATGTGTCCCGCCTTGACGTGGACGGTCCAGTCCGGGTTGTAGGCGGGCAGGAAGAACGGGAAACCGTTGATGTGATCCCAATGGGTGTGGGTGAACAACAGATAGATTTCGCGCGACGGATCGTCCATGAAGTTGCGCGCCACGTTGCGCAAGCCGGTTCCGCCGTCGAGAAGGATCCGCCGCTCGCCGAGATTGATCTCGATGCAGCTCGTGTTGCCGCCGTATTTCACGAACTGCGGCCCCGGGCAGGCGAGGCTGCCGCGGACCCCCCAGAACTTGACCGTGAACGTCATGCGCGTTCCCGCGCGGCCTCGCGGCGTCGGCCCGATCGCGGCGTGCGCTCGCGCATCCCCGATCCCCCCGTCATGGGTTCGATCATCTGCGCGTCCGTGGCGCCCGCGGGCGGGCGGCCGCTCGAATGCGCGAGGATAATGCCCCCACTCCTCGTCGATGGAGAAACCATATTACATCCGTATAAATACGCGGTCCGAACGGGTTCGATTCGAAACATTTGATTTGCAGCGTAGGGGAATTCCGCGCCTCGGGCCAGCCGCCATCCATCGCCCGCGGTGGCCACGCCTTCGGCGGCCTCGGGGCGCGGCGTTTGTCGGGCGG
>JAKZXM010000045.1:0-14211 GCA_047514975.1 Rhodospirillales bacterium | reverse complement strand
GAACAGTGCCACGTCGGCCCCGGCAAGCGCACGCTCGGTTTGCGAGAGCATCCGCGATTCGAGGGTATCCGACGATGCCTCTTCCAGGCCCGCCGTATCGACGGCTAGGAATTTGAGATCGCCGAGCTTGGCGCGGCCCTCGTGCCGGTCGCGGGTCAGTCCCGGACGCGAATCCACCAGCGCGGTTCGTCGCCCGACAAGCCGGTTGAACAGGGTCGATTTCCCGACGTTTGGGCGACCGACGATGGCGACGCAGTGGGTCATGGTCCGACGGCCGGCCAGGGCGGCGGCGACGGCTCAGCGATAGGCGATGAGCTCGGCGTCGTCAGTGAGGAAGAAGACGCTGCGGTCGGCGGCGATCGGCGGCACCGAGATTCCACTCGGCAGGCGCATCCGACCCAAGATTCGTCCCGTGTACGGAGAGACAGCCAGCGCCTCGCCGTGCGAGCCCACGACGATCACGCGGTCGCCGGCGAGGATCGGACCCGACCAGGTGATCGTGCCCTCCCTGTCTTCCTCATTCTCGAAACGCCGGAGTGGCGTCACCCAATGGATGCGTCCGTCGTCCCGTGAAAGCCCGATCAACTCGACGTCGCTGGTGATGGCGTACAGGAAGTTGCCGACGACCCAAGGGCTTTCGAGCCCTCCGATCTCGCGTTCCCAGATGCGCCGGCCGCTGCGCAGGTCGATCGACACCATCATGTCGCCGACGCCCATCGCGAAGACGCGGCCGCGGTCGATGACGGGACGCCCGCGAATGTCGGCAATCGCGGTGACAAGCCGCGCCTGGCGCGAGGACGTCAAGGTGTCGGTCCAGAGCACGCGGCCGTTCGCGACGCGAAGCGCCACGAGTTCGCCGGACGAGAAGGGGACCACCACGACCCCGTCGTCCACCGCGGGACTGCCGCCGCCGAGCAGGCTCGCCGTCTCTTCAATTCCGGCGTGGGTCCATAGCGTGGCGCCCCCGGACGCATCGAGGGCATGGAGGACGTTGTCGACGGTAACCACGAACAGCCGCCCGCCGCGCTCGGTCGGCGCCGCCCGCATGGGCGATTCCATCGACCGCCGCCAAACGACTGCGCCGTCAGATGCGTTGAGCGCGATCACTTGGGCGAAACCCGTCGTGACGTACACGAAGCCGCGTGCATGGGTGATCCCGCCGCCGAAATGTCCCTCGTCTTCTTCCTCTTCCGGGGTCAGCTCCGTTCGCCACTGGCGCTGGCCCGACTGGGCATCGAACGCCGTGACCGCCGATTCGGTATCCATGGCGAAGATCCGGCCCGCGGCGACAATGGGGGACGCAATGACTCTTCTGTCGTCGTCCGCGCCGTCGCCGGCGTCGGCCGCCCATGCCCTGCCAAGAACGTCGCCGACCGCGATGTGATGCATGGCGTGATTGGCGTAGCCGCCGGGCTGCGGCCAATCCGGATTGACCGACGGGGCCGGGAGGAGAATCCTGTCGCTCGCCGGGTCGATTTCGGGCTTCAACTGGCGCTCGTGGGCGAGGATCGAGATTCGTTCGCCCGGCAGCGGCGGGCCCTCGCTTGTGCCAAGCCAAGTATCGCAGGCCGTGATCAGGGCGAAGGCGGCGGCGATGAAGGCGAAACGAGTCATGGTTCGGGGACCGAAACCGCTTCCCCGATCAACCGCCGAGAATCGCGAGCATCTCGGCGGCGCGGTTGCGGACGCCGGCCGGTGCGGTCGGATCGTTCTCGATCCTCGAGAAGATTTCGCGCGCGCCGCTCCGGTCGCCCCGGCGGGCTGCGAGCAACGCGTTCACTTCGCGGGCGGAATGGCGCCAGGGATTGTCTTCGGCGGTGAGCGGCGCGAGGCGTTCGGAAAGCGTCGTCGGGTCGGCCGTGTCGAGACCCGCGAGTGCGATCATCACGAGGGCGAAGTCCCGGTACTCGCGGTCGACTCCCGAATCGTCGGCGATGGCGCCGTAAGCGGCGGCCGCCGCCGCCCGATCTCCCGACCGGTCGAGAACCGCCGCATGTTGGAATCGGGCCAGCAACGCATAGCCCGCCGAGGCGTCCGAAGCCATCTCCGAAAACGCGAGCCCGGCCTCGTCGAGCCGCCCCGCCTCCACCCGCGCGAGGGCTTCGGCGAACCGTTCACCGTCGGTCTCGCGGCTTCGGATGTCATAGCTCCGCCAAGCTTGGTAGCCGGCGACACCGACGACGAGCGCGACCGCGGCGCCGATGACGAAGCCGCCGTAGCGCTTCCAAAGCTTGGCGTAGCGCTCGTGGCGCAGGTCCTCGTCGATCTCACGAAGCAGGTTGTCCTGAATGGGGGTAGCCAACAGATGCGCCCTCTTTGCGGTGCGACCGGCGCCTCGGGCGTGGCACAAGCTGTCGAGACCCGGTCGCGGCGAAGATATCGCGGGCGCGAAGGGATGGCAAACGTCGCTCGCGGGCCGCCGGTAGCGGAAAAGCGCCGCGAAGCCGCTTGACTCGAAAGGATGCGCATGGTTCCCGCGGGCGGGCGGTCGCATCGGCGCGCCCATGCGCCTATTGCATGAGCACCTCGGTGAACAGGAGGTCCTGCACCTTGGCCGGCGCGACGGCGATCGCGGCGCGTTTCAGCAGCTCCTCGCGCAAGCGGTGCATTCCCGCCGAGCCGGAGATCTCCTCGGCCCGAACCTCGCGCAGGTATGCAAGTATGTGATCGACGATCCGGGGGGTCAGCTTCTCGACGCGCGCCCGGTCGCTTTCCTCGGCAAGCGCGAGGGTCAGACTGAGGCGGAGGAAAGCCGTCCTGCGCGAGACGCTGTTCATGTCGACGAGCAGCTCGGGAAGCTCGTAGAAGACGTTCCCCGGGGGAGCAAGGACCTCTTCGACGGGTAGCGGTTCTTCCTGTTCCTCTTCGACGGCCGTCTCGGTCGCCGAATCCGGAAGGCCCACCAACAATGCCCCGGCGACGCCGAGGATCAGCAAGACGACGACGCCAATGACGATGAACAGCGTTTTCTTTCCGCCCTTCTTGGGTCGAGATTCGTCGTCTTCGCCGTCTTCGGCCTCTTCGTCCAGGTCTTCGTCCTCGGCCATGACTCCGCGCTCCGCCGCCGCCGTTTCGGCGCGATTCGAGCACGCCATCGCGCTCGCATCCCGGAAATGAAGTGTCACCTTGCCCGACGCCCGGGATCAACGCCGCGGTTCCGCGAAAGCGCCCGTCACCGCTCCGAAGTGTACCACGCTTCGTTGGCCGACGGCCGTCCGGAAGAATCGAGGGCCGTGTCCCAAGGCCGGTCGTTGGCCGCTGGCGCGCGCAAACATCCGCCCGCGACGATCTCATGCGCCGCGCGGCTCGGTGGTCCCGGAAATGGGCTACCGGAAGATCCGGGCGGCGCGCACCGTGTCACACGGCTAGCCGGCCGAACCGAAGGCGCCCGGGATCCCCGATGGGCCGAAACGTCAGACCCCTACGTCGACGACGTGACCGCTGCCTTTTTCGCCCGTGTCGCCATTATTGCCCGTCTCGGTATCCGACGCACCGGCGACCGGCTGGACCACCTGCGTCTGGTGGATCGAGTCGGAAACCGTTTCAATGGGCTGGGAAACAGACGGCCCCGCGTCCGCGGGGGGCGGATTAGACGTCAATTCCTTTGGGATACCAGCCTTGTTCGGCATGAACGTGCCGATGTCGACAGACTTGTCTTCCATCGTACTTCTCCTTCTAAGAACACGTCAGAGTTCTCCTGACCGGCGGACCCAACCATATCTCGCGCGTTTTGCAAAGCGGAGAGTCGGCAACGCCGATCCGGCCGGAGTGGGCGAGCGCGACGATGCGTGGGCGCGCCCTTTGACGATGCTCCGCGTTCGCCCTATGGTCGCGGTCCTCGACCGGACAAACCTCGCGGCGGTGATACGACGCATGACGGACAAATATCACCTGATCAGCTCGGTGACGTGACCCTGGGTTCAGCGCGCCGTGATCGTTTTGCGTGCCAAGGACATCGATATCAAGGTCACCTACATCGATCTCCGCGACAAGCCCGACTGGTTCCTGAAGATCTCGCCGCACGGCCAGGTTCCGGTCCTCGTCGTCGACGGGCATCCCCTGTTCGAATCGAACGCCATCGCCGAGTATTTGGACGAGGCGGCGGAGCCGAGGCTGCACCCGGCTGATGCGATCAAGCGCGCGCGCAATCGGGCGTGGACCGATTTCGTTCCCACGTTTGCGGGCGGGCTCAGCGGAACCTATTACACCAAGACGAAGGAAGAATCGGCGCGGGCCCTCGAGGCGGCGCCGGCGCGGGTCATCAAACTCGAAGAGGCGATTGCCAACGAGCGCGGCAACGACGGCCCCTATTTCAACGACGATCGGCTGTGCCTGGTGGACGCGGCCTACGCGCCCTTCCTGCAACGCTTCGCCATCGTCGAGCGGACGCTACGGACGGGTCTCATGAAAGATTTTCCGCACGTTCAATCGTGGTCGAACGCGCTGCTCGCGAGCGAGGTCGTTTCCGGCTCGGTCGTCGCGACCTTCGAGGACGAGTTCATCGCCGGGCTCAAACGGCGCGAGTTCTACGTCGGCACGCTGTTCGCGGAGGTTTCGGCTTAGGCGCGGCGCCGGCCGTCGCCGTCGTCCACCACCCGAGCGGTGTCCTGACAGGACTGTCCCTTCGCGCCCTTCTTGGCGGGCTTCCTTGCGGCCGCCCGCGCTTCGCCTAGGACGCCGAACGGCGATTCCGGCGACGACGGCGGCGAGAGCCATCGCGCCCACGATCACGAAAGACGCGTATTCCCGCGTTCCGGGGCCGCTACTCTTCTCGCCGTTCCGGATTCTGGCGGCGTTCACTGCCGCGCCGCCGATCGGTGCCGGTGCGTCGTTCGTCGGCGCCGTATTCCAGCGAGCTGCGGCGTCTTTCCGCCCCGGATCTTCGGTCCAGCCCCGAACGGCGGTTCGACGTTCTTCGGTCCTCGAAGATGTCATCGGGTTCCATTGCGCCGTTCCATCCTTTCCCATGAACGTCCGTCGCGCCGCAGGTCACGCTTCCCGGCGGTCCGACCCTTGGTGTTCCACACGATGGCGCCGTCGGTCGGGAACGAAAAAGCGATCCGCCTGGACGAACGGGCGGGCGCCGTTGATCACCGATCCGATGCGTTCGTAAATCATCCTCGCGGTGTTGGGCTTGGCGAGGAACTCGGTCATGCCCCGGTCACGGGCTTCGATGACGTGGCGTATTCGGAATACGCCGTCACGACGATCACCGCCACAAACGGATTTCGCGATTCAGGGCTCTTGCGGACGCGGTCGAGGAACGCCATCCCGTCCAGCCGGGGCGCCCAGTTGGCCAGGATCAGTCCGCCCCCGCCTGATTGAACCAGTCGAACGCGTCCTCCGGGCTTGCCGTGTCCCGGATCGCGACGACGCCGAACTCGCGGAGAACGCCCCGAAGAAGGCTCCGCATGTAGCCGTTGTGTTCGAGAATGATGACGTCGAGTTTCGTCAGGTCGTACCCGAGCGCGTCGCCCCTCAGCATTCCCGAGCCCTCGAAGGCCGTTCCCGCCGGAGAGAAGGCGCGTGTTCGGCATCCGGCACTCGGTGAATTCGAGCACTCGCCCGCATTTTCGAATCAGAGCCCCGAACCGTGCAAAAATGGGATACGTATTTATACTTATGTAACGCTACGGCCGCGAGTTTTCAACCTTACGCGATCACGATCGCGCTGCGACCCGCCCGCCGATACACCGTTCATTAAGCAATTCCCCACAAGATGACGTTCGCCGTCCTGCGACGGCTGAGGCCCGAATCCCGACGCGCGAAGCGGGAAACGAACTGTCGGTGTTTGTTCGAAAGCGAGGTGCAAGGGAATTGCGCAATGGGCCGCATCCGGTCCGGGCCTGACGGCTGGCGTGCCGGGGCCGCGCGCCTGCAAGCCCGATCGCGTGACATCGGGAAGGGCGAGGCGGCCATGGTTCGGTCGAACCCTTGGAGAGGAGATCGGAAATGGCGAGATACAATGGCGACGGTGACAGGCGGGGGCGGCCGCGGCTGCGGGTCAGCAAATCGGTCATGGAACGCAAACGCGAGCACCGGGGCGCCACCCGGGACATCTCGGCCTCGGGCGCCGCAGTGGTCGCGGAGCCGGGCATCGAAGACCGCAGCTCGGTCGATCTCGATATCGAGGACGTGG
Organism: Rhodospirillales bacterium; assembly: GCA_047514975.1. GTDB lineage: Bacteria > Pseudomonadota > Alphaproteobacteria > Rhodospirillales > JASLLV01 > JASLLV01. The sequence continues at coordinate 8,072 of JAKZXM010000045.1, read as the reverse complement.
GCGACATCTCAGGGCATGTCTCACGCCTATTCGACGACGGATTCGCGGTCGTGTTCGATCTCGACGAGGACGATAAGGACCGCCTGTTCGACGAGATTCGCGAACTGCGCGAAGCGATCGAGTTGGAGGAGGCATGAGATCGGCCGGCCGCCGCGGCGGCTGTCGCCGTCCGAGGCGGGAGGCATCACGCAATTCGCCCCGTTAAGTGAACGTTAACCGATCGCACGCCGTATAGTCGCTTGGAGACCGGCGTGGCCGACGTGGCGCGGCGATCCTTAAAACGACGGATTCAAACTCCGGCCATGAGACTGCTTGGCGTCATTGCCGTTATCGCGCTTCTCGCCGGATGCACCCTGGTTCCGCCGTTGGCGGGGGTCGAAGGCGTCTCGGTGATCGGCACCGATAAGACGTTCACCGACCACGTCGTCTCGCTGACGAGCGGCAAGCATTGCTCCACGCTTCGAACCCAGGCGGACCTGTCGTACTGCGAAGAGGATGAAAACACCGCGCGTGAGCCGCGGTTCTGCTATCGGACGTTGGGCGACGTCGTCTGCTACGACCGGCCCGATCCCTACCGGGGCCGCCATCAAGCGGTCGATGAAGTCGACTTCATTCCGGTGCGCTGACGCTGGTCGAAAGGCCGGGCGGCCGAGGGACGTTGCGGAAAATCCATCTTCTTTGGCTGAGCATCGGCGTCGGAGCGCTTGTCCTCGCCGGCACCGTAATCGCGCTTCAATCCGGCGGAAACGGCGAGCCCGGGATCGATAGCGCGGAGGTCTCGGCGCTCTCGACGGCGGCCGAGGCAGGCGATTTCCAGGCCCAGTACGAGCTCGGCCTCCGCGCCCATCGCGGTGACGGTGTCCCCGCCGACGCCTCGGCTGCGGCCCGGTGGTTCGCCGCGGCGGCCGCGCAAGGGCACGTCCGCGCACGCACCATGCTCGGCACCCTCTACGAAAATGGGGACGGCGTGAAACGCGACTTCTTCAAGGCCGCCGATCTCTATCGCTTGGCCGCGCGTCAAGGGAACGACGCCGGCGCCCAGTACGCGCTCGGCAACCTTCACTACAACGGACGCGGCGTCGCCCACGATTACGACGCGGCGGTTCGCTGGTTCCGAATGGCCGCGGACCAAGGCCACGCCGCCGCCCAGTTCCTGATGGGTGTGATGTTCGAGGAGGGCTGGGGCCACAAGCCGGATTACGTCAAGGCCTACATTTGGTACTCGCGCGCGATCCCCAACGCCGGGCACGCCAAGGCCGCAGACCCCGGCTACGATCCCGAGAAGGCACGCCGGGCGCTGGCCAAGCGGATGCGGCGCCACCAGATTGCGCGCGCCAAGAAGGAACTGGCGGCGCTGGGTCTGCGCCGCTGAGCCATCGCGAACCCCTCGCGCGAGCGCCCGAAGCTCAGTCCATCACCCCGTCCATGGCGGACTGAACCATGCGCCGCATCTCGGCCTCCCCGGCCGGTATCGGGTTGGTGGGCGCGGTCGGATCGATCGCGGCGCGCGCCGCGATCTCGTCGAGTGCGTCCGCCGTCACGCCCAACGCCTCGACGGTGTTGGGGATCGACAGTTCCCGGCGCAACGCCAGCACCCAATCGAGCACGGCCCCGAAGGAAGTCTCCGGAAGCGAGAGATACGCCGCCAAGCGCCGCATCTTGGCCTCGATGGCGGGACGGTTGAACACCATGACGTAGGGCATCAAGACCGCATTGGTGAGGCCGTGGTGGGTTCCGAACAAGGCGTTGATCTGGTGGCTGAGCGCATGGATCGCGCCGAGTCCCTTCTGGAATGCCGCGGCGCCCATGCTAGCCGCCGCCAACATGTGGGAACGCGCCCGCAAATCGGCCCCGTCGCGCACCGCGACCGGCAACCAGTCCTTGATCAGGCGCATGCCTTCGAGCGCGATCCCATCGGCGATCGGGTGATAGCCCGGGGCGCAGTAGGCCTCGAAACAATGGCTGAGCGCGTCCAGACCCGTCGCCGCCGTTAGATGCGGCGGCAGCCCCACCGTCAATTCCGGATCCGCGATCACCACGCGGGGCAGCATCCGGGGATGGAAGACGATGACCTTGGTCCGCGTCGCCTCGTTGACGATGGCGACCGCGCGGCCGGTCTCGGAGCCCGTGCCGGCAGTGGTGGGAACGGCGATCACCGGGGCGATGGCGCCGTCCCTCGCCCGCGTCCAGTGGTCGGCGACATCATCGAAATCCCAGATCGGCCGGTCCTGGTCGATCATCAGCGCGACGGCCTTTCCGGTATCCATGGCGCTGCCGCCGCCGAAGGCGATGATGCCGTCGTGGCCGCCCCGTGAATAGGCCGCGACCCCGTCTTCGACGTTGCGCCCGACCGGGTCGGGTCGTAGCTCGCAGAAAAGCGGCGCCTCGATCCCTTCGTCGGCGAGTCGGGTGCGGGCCGCGCCCACCATGTCGGTTCGGGCGAGGTTGGGATCGGTGACCAGCAGGGGCCGCGCGATGCCTAACGACCGGCAGGCCTCGCCCAGCTCGCGAACACGCCCGGCGCCGAAGCGGAAGCGCGTGGGATAGGTCCAATCGCCCATCGGCAGCGAATCGTTCGCGTTCATGGTTTGCGGTCCTTCGCCACGTCCGCCTCAGATGATCTCGAAGTAGCGCTCGAGCTCCCAGTCCGTGACGTGGCGGCGGAACGCGCGCTCCTCCCACTCGCGGGTGGCGGCGAAGTGCTCGACGAAGGCATCGCCGAACCATTCGCGCGCCATCGCCGACGACTTGAGCCGCTGCGCCGCGTCCCAGAGCGTCGGCGGAAACGAAAGCGCGTCCGCATGGGTGGCTGCGTATGCGTTGCCGGTGGCGGCCGGTTCCGGCTCGACCGCGTTTTCGACGCCCCAGAGGCCCGACGCCAGCGCCGCCGCGAGCGCGAGATAGGGGTTGGCATCGGCGGCCGTGACCCGGTACTCGACGCGAACGGATTCGGGCTTGCCGGGAACGACCCTCAACGCGCAGGTCCGGTTGTCGACGCCCCAGCTCGCCTCGGTCGGCGCCCAGAATCCGGGGATCAGCCGCGTGAACGAATTCACCGTCGGCGCCGCCATGGCCAACAGCTCCGGCATCAGGCGTTGCTGGCCGCCAATGAAGTGGCGCATCACGGTACTGATTCCGTGGTCTTGGTCGGCCGCGTAAAAGACGGGCTCGCCGCCGAGGTCGCGGAGCGATACGTGGATGTGTCCGCTTTGCCCCGGCCAGTCGGGCGACCATTTGGCCATGAAGGTCGCCATCAGGCCCGATTTCTGGGCCGCCACCTTGGCAAACGTCTTGAAAAGCGCGCCCTTGTCGGCGGCGGCCAGCCCGTCGGCCGCGGCGATCGCTGCTTCGATCACCCCGGGCCCGGTCTTCTCGTGCAGTCCTTCCAGCCCGATGTCCATCATGTTCGCGGCCGCGAGAAGGTCGGAATAGAACCCGGAATGGACGGAATTGTGCAGCACCGAGTAACCGAAGAACCCGGGCGCCAAGGGTTTGAGATTGCGGTAGTGCTTGTCCCGGACCGAGTGCGGCGTTTCCTCGAAGACGAAGAACTCGTACTCGAAACCGACGCGCGAGGAGTAGCCCAGCCCGGCGCATCGCTCGACGACGCGGCCGAGCACGCCGCGGGGGCAATAGGCGTCCGCCGGCGGCGCGAATTCGCCAAGGAACAACAGCGTGTTGTCCTCCCACGGAATCGCCCGGCACGATTCGGGCACGATCCTGACGGTCGCGTCGGGAAACCCCGTGTGCCACCCGGTGAACGCCACATTGTCGTAAAGCTGATCGTGGGAGTCCCATCCGAGGACCACGTCGCAGAACCCGAACCCGCTTTCCAGCGACGAGAGAAGCTTCTCGCGGCTCATGTACTTTCCGCGCAGCACGCCGTCCATGTCGAAGACGCCGACTTTGGCGTGGGACAGGCCCCGTTCCTCGACGATGGCCCGCGCGTCGGCCGCCGTCTTCACATCGCTCGGGTTCATCGCGTCTTCCATAGAGCGGATCGCGTTTGATTGGAACCGCGATGCGGCTCCAATCAGGTGCGTGAATCCGCTCGATTTCTATAGTGGCGACCAGATTCACACGGTCGGTGCATCACCGCAGGTGATTCCGCCCGACCGTGATCTGGTCTTGACTCCCCGATCATTTGGGCGGCGCACGTATCGAGCGGGGCTCAGGCGGCGCGTCGGCCGCATGATTCGAGACCCATCTCCGTGATCGCCTCGCGAATGGCCGCGAGCGCCGCCCCGATCGCCGCCTCGTCCAGGTTTCCGATACACCCGATTCGAAAGCTCTCGGCTTCGGTGAGCTTGCCGGGATAGATCAGGAAGCCGCGCGATCGCATGGCCGCATAGAAGGCGTCGAATCGGAATCGCGGATCGGACGGCGCGTGGAATGTGACCACGATCGGGGCCTGGACCTCGTTCGCGAGATAAGTCTCGAAGCCCATTTCGCGCATGCCCTCGACCAGGGCGCGGCAGTTTCCTTGGTATCGCGCGAGGCGCTTCTCGACGCCGCCCTCGGCCTCAAGCGCGTCCAGGGCCGCCGAAAGCGCCGCCACCACGTGGGTGGGCGGCGTGAATCGCCATTGGCCGTTGTGTTCCATGGATTCCCACTGGTCGTAGAGATCGAGGCTGAGCGAATGGGCGTTGCCCTTGCACGCCATAAGGGCTTGGTGCCGCAGAAGCGCTATTCCGAGTCCGGGGACGCCTTCGAGGCATTTTCCCGACGCCGCGACCAGCGCATCGAAGGGGGTGTCACGCGCGCAGATGGGAATCGCGCCGAACGAACTCATGGCGTCGATGACGAGGCCGCGGCCGTGGGCCGCGGAGGTCGCAGCGATCGCGTCGATGCCATTGAGGATGCCCGACGTGGTCTCGCAGTGGACCGCCAGCACGTGTGAGATCGCACCGTCGCCGGAAAGCGCCGCATCCAGACCGGCGACCGGCTGGGTCGCGTCCTCCGGCGCCTCGAGCGTCGTGACCGCGCGCCCCATTCGCTCGAGGATATGGACCATGCGGCGCCCGTAGGCTCCGTTGACGAGGACCAGCGCCTTGCCGTCGCGGGGAACCAGGGTCCCGATCGTCGCCTCGATGGCGAAGGTGCCGCTTCCTTGCAAGGGAACGCACGTGTGCGTCCCTTCGCCGCCGGCCAGCGAGACCAGGCGTTCCCGGACCCGAGCCGTCATGGCGATGAAGTCCGCGTCGCGCGACCCCCAATCACGGCCCATGGCGGCCTTGACCTCGGCCGAGGTCGCGAGCGGACCCGGCGTCAACAGGATGAGCGCGTCGTGATCGCGGTCCATGGGTTCGGTCCGGGCGCGCGCTTTAGAACCGGTCGGGCCGGAAGGGTCCGATATCGATGCTGGTCGCCCGCCCGCTTGCGAGCTCGGAGACGAGCTTTCCGGTGATGGCGGCCATTTGCAGCCCGTTCTGCCCGTGCCCGAACGCGAACAGCACGTTGGAATGGCGCGGCGAGGGTCCGATCACCGGCAACGTGTCAGGCGTCTGCGGACGCGGGCCGACCCAAAAGCTCGCGCCGTCCGCGTTCAGGCCTGGAAGGAACTCGCGGGCTTGGCGGACAATGCGTTCGGCGTGGGCGTAGTTGGGGGGCGCCTCGGGGTGCGCGAACTCGGCGATGCCGGTGATCCGAATGCCGTTCTCCATCGGCGTGATGATGACGTTACGGTCGGCGAGTGAGGTCCGCAGCGGCAGGTCGACGCCGGGCTCGGGAAGCATGGCGTGGTAGCCGCGTTGCGCTTCCATCAGCACCCGCGTTCCGAGCTTGGCGGCGAGGTCCTTGGACCACACCCCGGCCGCGATCACCGCCATTTCGAAGTCCACGGTGCCCGCGTTCGTGATCAGGCGACTCGGCGATCCGTTCGCGAATTCGAAACCCAAGACCGTCTCCTTGCGAACCGCGCCTCCCTCTCGCTTGAAGTGCTCGATCAGGGTTTGCGTCAAGCGCAGGGGATTGATGGTGCCGGAGCTGTTGGGATACACAAACCCGCAAGCCGCGCGGGGACCGAGCGCCGGGTTGATCTCGCGGGCCTTGTCGCCGTCCACCTCCTCCATCTCGACGCCGTGGCGTCGCCCGAGCTCGAGGGCGTAGCCTGCGTTCCTCATCGCGTCGCGGCTTTCGAAGACCGTGAGTGATCCGCCGCGAACGACCAGGGCTTGCGCGCCCGCGGCCTCGAGCAAGGGTGCGTAGGCGTCCTGGACCGCGCCGAGGATGCTCGCGCGCGCCGCGGCATTGCGCTCGACGCGCGTACGCGCGCTTTCACGGGCGAACCGGATAAACCACGGGATCATCGCCGGGAAATCGCGCCAGCGAATGAAAAGGGGCTCGTCCGCGTCGAGCAGGAGCCGGGGCGCCGCAAGGATTATGCCCGGCAGCGCAAGGGGCGCGACCGACGAGCCGCCCCCCATGCCGCCGGCGTTTCCGAACGAGCACGCCTCGCCCGGTGCGTCGCGCTCGATGATGACGGCGTCGAACCCTTCACGCTGGAGATAGAGTGCCGTGCACGTGCCGACGATTCCGCCGCCGACGACGATGACGCGCCGACCGTTCCCCGAGCCCATCGCGGACGCCTCCCGATTTCGGTTCGTGACCCATCCGGCGCGAATCTGGACAGGCGCGCCGATGGTGGGTAGGACGGCGCAATGATAACGGCGGCCGGGCCGCAAAGACCAGCCCGTCCGAAGAAGGGATCCGATGGATGGCGGACGACGACCCCATAGACGGCGCGGACCCGCCCTATCACGGAGGCGACGTGGCTGCGGCCGCGCGCGCGTTCGGCCTGCCGCGCGCGGGCTGGCTGGACCTTTCGACGGCCGTGAATCCGCATGCCTACCCGGTGGCGTCGATCTCGCCCGAAGGCGTGCGGCGCCTTCCCGACAGCGCCGACGACCGCTCGCTCCGCGAGGCCGCCGCCGGCTATTACCGCGCGCCCGATGCGCGCTCGGTGGTGCCGGCGCCGGGCAGCCAGGCCCTGATCCGCTGGTTGCCGCGCCTGCGCGCCCGATCCCGCGTCGCCGTCGTCGGGACCACGTTCGCCGAGCACGCCCGGTCATGGCGGATCGCCGGCCACGAGGTCGCCCTGGTGCCCGACCTTGATGGGGCCGCGCGCGGCTTCGACGTGGTCGTCCTTTGCAACCCCAACAGCCCCGACGGCCACCGGACCGCGCCGGACCGGATCGTTGACGACGCGCGCCGGCTCGCCGCGGATGGCGGCTGGCTGGTGGTCGACGAGGCCTTCGCCGATCTGGCGCCGGACTTGAGCGTTGTGGGCGCCGCCGGCGTCGCGGGGCTGGTGGTGCTGCGCTCGTTCGGCAAGTTCTTCGGCCTGCCGGGACTTCGCCTGGGCTTCGCGGTGGCCGACGTGGACCTCGCGCGGACCCTCGCCGACGCGCTCGGCCCCTGGGCGGTCTCGGGATGGGTCGGCGCCGTCGCGCGCGCCGCCTTCGTCGATGACGCGTGGATCACGCGCATGCGCGCCACCCTTGCGCGCGAAGCCCGACGCATGGACGCGTTGCTGATGGGCCGCGCATTGAACGTGGTCGGGGAAACCGCGCTGTTTCGCCTTGTGGAAACCGCGAACGCCGAGCGAATCTTCGAAACCCTTGCAAGCGCCGGCATCCTGGTGCGGCGGTTTCCCGATATGCCGGGGCACCTGCGGTTCGGCCTGCCCGGCCGCCGGCGCGATTGGGAACGATTGCGCGCAGCACTTGAAGGCGTCGGCGCATAGAGGGCGGTGATTGGCAGCCGCGGTCGCTAGCCCGCGTCCAAGACCTCGCCGTTCCGGGCGCACTCGGCGCCCGCCAACTCGACGAACAGATCGGTCACGGCTTCCGGCGCCTTCAGGCTTTGCGGGTCCTCGCCGGGAAACGCCTCGGCCCGCATCCGCGTGCGGGTCGCGCCCGGATTGACGAGGTTGACGCGAACGCTCGTTTTCGCGACTTCGGCGGCATAGGTCCTGACCATCATCTCGAGGGCCGCTTTGGTGGTCGCATAGGCGCCCCAATAGGGAATCGGGGCTTGCGCGGCGCCCGAGGTGACGAAGATCGCGCGGCCCG